>JANNGV010000415.1:0-3530 GCA_031404055.1 Chloracidobacterium sp. | reverse complement strand
CATCGACCCTGGGGATGGCGCCCCTGCCACGGTTTCTGTTTGCGTACGATGAACAAGGGAACGAATTCCCTAAAGAAACCCTTGGGCTCCGCTTCAATCAACACTGGTACAATGGCAAAGGTTATGTCGGAAACGGTCCCTATCGCCTGACGGAATACGTACCAGGGACGAGGCTCGTGCTGGAGCGAAACGACGATTTTTTTGGCGAAACAACGGTGAACATCGGCACTATCGAAGGCGGTCTGGCGCTCAATGTTATTCCGCCCAAGGCAGAGGCAGGCCTTGCGATCAGGCTTACTACGAAACGCGAACCCGTAGAGGAAATCATTCGAAAGGTGGTCGCTGATCGAGGTGAGATCGAGGTGCTGTCGTGCAGCGAGCCGGTAAGGATGCTTGAGGTCGATGGATTTAATCAGAAGGTCGTGCGGTTTACCACTGACATCCCGCACCTCCCGAATTGGGGCCGACCGCTCCTGCTTGGACCGGGTTCGATACTTGTTGCGCATACGAAGGACGAGTTTGTGCTGAAGAAGGATCTTGAAGAGGCGGTTGGATTATATACAAATTTGGTTAAGTATCTGCTCAAGAGAGAAGCGTAGGCCAGGTCGGCCAAGCGAGAAAACCTACGCTTTTATTTCAATATCTATCTGAAGCGAGTGGCAGTCGACGTGGAACAGCCTGAACCGATCATGACGCCGCTTGTGTTAAAGAGTTGAAAGCCGCCCATTGTCGAACCCTGATCCAGGTATCTATCATATTCCAGGTTTTGACTTACCTTAAGCCTCCCGACTGGCACGCCTGCCGGCGTTAAGGGGATAAACGTAAAATTCAGCAGATAGCTGTCCTTGCCGCGCCACGGGGCAGCCTGCCAGATGCCGTGGCCGGGAGTTCGGAAGGGTGTCGCCGGATTTGCTCCAAATTCCGACAGTGTTCCGCCTTTGTGAAAGGTGATCAAACCTATAAAAGCGGGCCCCGCCGTCTCGCCCGTCTGACAGTTACGCGGGGTGACGGTTGTTTCCCACACACCGACGATACGATTAGATGACTGGTTCTGACCGCTGCCGGAAACCTGCTGAGATCCTTCTGTTTCTTCCTGACCCATAACGGAGGTTTGGGCCGCCGCGAAGAATAGTATAAGTGTCAGCCACGTAAAACCGATCATTTTTACAAATTTATTTTTCATATTGTCCTCTCTTTTTTTGGTTGAAATTCGTTGTGTCCCGTGACGCAATGAACAAAGATTTTTTTGTTTCTCCGATTGTTTGTGCCACGGAATATAACGCGACGGGATATGAAAAATAGGCTCAAAAGAATTCCCGTATGAATTTCGGATCATGATCTAAGACGAAAAGATTGACTGCGCGGTGCCCGCAAGCGTATTATCAGGTTCAATTTACATGACATCCGACGCCGCAAAATCACCGGAAATATCACGAATTCTTCACGAATGGGGAGAAGGGCGAAAGGAAGCATCCGAAGAGCTAATGCCGCTTGTATATGACGAGCTTAGACGGCAGGCCGCCCGTTATCTGCGTCGTGAACGGCCCGGACATACGCTGCAAACAACGGCGCTGATCCACGAAACCTACCTGAAGCTGGTCGATCAGAGAAATGTAGACTGGCAAAATCGGGCACATTTCTTTGGTATTGCCGCGCAGGCGATGAAGCGCATCTTGCTTGACTACGCAAAGGCTCGACATAGACAAAAACGCGGCGGGGCGGCAGAAAATTTGCATTTGGACGAAGCAAGATTTGTTGTGTCGGGCGACAAAAGCGTCGATCTGATAGCTTTGGACGAGGCATTGACGCGGTTAGCCAGATTGGACGCCAGGCAAGCAAATATCGTGGAGCTGAAATTTTTCGCAGGGCTGTCCATCGAAGACATAGCTGAAACGCTACGTATTTCGCCGGCGACGGTAAAACGCGAATGGAATTCGGCAAAGGCCTGGCTGCACTTTGAGATCAGTAAATAATGGACGCCGAACGTTGGCAAAAAATCAAATTCGTATTCGACGCCGCGTTGGACGTCGAGCCGGAAAGGCGTGCCGATTACGTTGCCGAAGCCTGCTCGGGCGATCCTGACCTGCATGCCGAGGTTCGCAAACTCATAGATTCATTCGAAAAAGCTGACGGCTTTATCGAAGAACCGGCGGCGAACCAGGTTGCCAGCCTCATAATGGAATCAAAAGAATCGCTCAAGGCGGGCCGGCGATTTGCACATTACGAGATCATTCGGCAGATCGGGGCCGGCGGGATGGGTGAAGTTTACCTTGCCACCGACGAAAAGCTCGACCGCCGCGTCGCGATCAAGATCCTTAACGAAGAATTCAGCAGCCACGAATCAAACGTCCAACGATTCGTTCAGGAAGCAAAAGCCGCCTCCTCGTTAAATCATCCGAACATTCTCATCATTCACGAGATTAGCGTAAGCGATGAGGCCAATTATATCGTCAGCGAATATGTTGAAGGCAAAACGCTGCGCGAAGTGATCCGTGAATCGAACTTGAAACCGTCGGAAATTCTGGACATAGCCATCCAGATTTCCGGAGCGTTAGCCGCAGCGCACTCGGCAAACATTGTTCATCGCGACATAAAGCCTGAGAACGTTGTCATCCGCCCGGATGGATATGTAAAGATTCTAGACTTCGGCCTTGCAAAGCTTCTCGAGTCGAAACCTGCGTTTGTGGCGAGCGACGCTGAAACCGAGAAACAGTATCAAACCGCCCAGGGAATAATCATGGGCACGGTCAACTACATGTCGCCCGAACAAGCAAAGGGCGAAAAGATCGATCAACGCACCGATATTTTCAGCTTGGGTGCCGTTATCTATGAGCTTGTCGCGGGCAAAACGCCGTTTCAAGGCAACTCGATGTCGGAGTCGTTCGCCAATCTAATAAATACAGAACCGCAGCCGCTTTCACGCTATGCGGCGAACGTACCGGACGAGCTGCAGCGGATCGTTTCAAAAACGCTGCGAAAGGCCCGGAAAGAAAGGTATCAAACGATTCAGGACCTGCAAACGGATTTGAAAGCCCTTCGCGAAGACCTCGATTTTGATGAAAGGCTGGAAAGATCGAATTCGCCCGACGATAAACATGCGACGGCATTTTTACGGGCCGACACCGGCGATGCGGCCAACGATACGGGTGAAAGGGACACCCATTCGACTCGGCGGATAAAGCTGGGCAGATCGTCTAGAGCAGTCGTTTTAGGATTGCTCCTAATATCGATTATCGGCGGCGGTTACTATCTATTCTGGGCCAAAAAGACCGTCTCAAGCTCTGAAGGCAAGAAATCGCTGGCGGTACTGCCGTTCATAAACGCAAGCCAGGACCCGAATGCGGAGTATTTAAGTGACGGCATAACTGAAAGCGTGATCAATAACCTTTCGCAGCTTTCCGGGTTGCGGGTAATGTCGCGGCACATAGCTATGATTCTTCATCGATAAAGGTTTTAAAGGGTTTAGAGGCTGTACGCAAACGCCCCGGGATGTATATCGGGGACACCAGCGATGGTTCCGGCTTGCACCA
>JANNGV010000414.1:0-3514 GCA_031404055.1 Chloracidobacterium sp. | reverse complement strand
CAAGATGTACCAGTTGTTATCCGACGGCCTGAACAGGGCGATGTCAGCCTTTCCGTCAGCGTCGAAATCTCCAACCACGGGCTTGTCGCCCGCTCCTCCAAACCCGACCGTAGAGAACGAATTGTTTAAGCTAAACCTCGTGAACCACTGCCCTGTCGATTGCCTGAACACGACCAGATCGGACTTGCCGTCGCCGTCATGATCGGCCGGAACAGGCACGTCTCCGTTCGCTCCCCAGCCGACCGTAACAAAAGTCTGGCTTGCCGAATTGAAAATAAACCATGTCCCGGTCGATGGCCTGAAAACGGCAATGTCCGTCTTTGCATCACCGTCGTAATCCGCCGGAGCAAGCAAATCTCCCGCCTCGCCAAAACCCATCGCCATGTAGCCCGCCGTCCCGCGAAGCACGTACCACATATTATCCGACGGCCTGAATACCGATAGATCGGAGCGTCCGTCACCGTCGTAGTCGAATACAGTTGCCTCCGTCGCGACGGGTTGTCCACGCCAGGCGGTAACGGTGTCGATGCGGTTATTGAACGTCGTCCGCGTTAGCGACGAACCATCGGCGTTCATTACGTAAATTTCATTCCCAGCGTTCGTGGTTGGCGTACTTGTATCCCGTAATGTTGAGTACATTATCTTGGTGCCATCGGGCGACCAGACCGGGAAGGAGTCCTCACCTCCAAAAAAAGTAAGCCGCGTTTGGCTCGAACCGTCGGCATTCATCGAGTAGATATCCGGCCATATGCCATCGCGCGTGCTCGCAAACGCGATCTTCGTGCCGTTCGGCGAAAATGTGGGGCGGAGATCTTCAACCGCATTGTTTGTTAGCCGCACAACATTGCTGCCGTCAGCGCTCATTGTGTAGATTTCGTTCGTGGCTCCATTGCGGAGTGAGGCAAACACGATCTTCGTTCCATCCGGCGACCACTGCGCGTTGTCGTCGTCCGCAGTGGTATTTGTCAGGTTCGTCTGGCCCGTGCCGTCCGCATTCATTACCCAAACGTCGCAGACGCCGGTTACAGTATCGCAGCGGCTGAAGAGAATCCGGTTGCCGTCCGGCGACCAACGCGGGCTGTAATCCGTTGAAGGATTGTTTGTAATTCGCGTCTCTCCGGTGCCATCCAGATTCATCGTATAGACTTCGTAATTACCGTCACGCGTTGTGCCAAAGACAATCTTTTGACGGACGGGCGACCAATCGGGAAACGTGTCGGTCGCTGAATTGTTCGTAAGTCTTAGTTGATTGGAACCATCCTCGTTCATCGAATAAATTTCGAAATTACCGTCTCGGTCGGAATGCGACAAAATCGGCTGCTCCCCGCCGCCGATAGCGTTTTCGACACGGTCCAACGCGCGAACCTGAGCGTCGGTCATCGGAGCATCATAAAGGCGGATTCTGGCGACATTTCCGGCTGAAGCTTCGCCGCCGATATCTGTATCGTCCTGGAAAAACCGGAGCGTGTTGGTCAGAATCTGAAAGCAGCCGCCGTCGTTTGGCAGGTCAACTTTGAGCCGGCCGTCACGATATGCCCGGATACGACCTGTAGATTCGCGGACAATTGTTGCCTGAACATAAAGGCTCGGAATCAATATCGAATTTGTATCGGCGGTCGATTCGCCGTCGAAGCGGCTGTTGAAAATGTAAGCTCCGCAATCGTCATCCAGCCCGTTGGTAGCGTCCATGACCCGGCGATACGCGGTTAAATCGTCCATTTTGAACAAAATAACGGCGGTATACGCGGTGTTCGATATCAATCCGCTTGTATTGACGGCAACGCCGCTGTCGAGCGGAAACCTGAGCGACTGGCGGGAATAGCCGTCCACCGTCTCGGTAATAAACGAATTGGCTCCATTCGCGCCGGTAAGGTTCGTCATTGCGGCCGCTCCCGCAACCGAACTGGTTAAATTGCCCTGAAACCGATAATCGGCCTTAAGTGTTTGTCCGGACACACCGATAGCCATGGTCCAGATCGTAAGTAAAATCGACGCGAAGACGGACGTATATTTCATGGGATTGTTTGGTAAGACTTTCATACTTGTAACTTTGTGAGTACCGCTGCACGAGAAGTCGCGCATGCGGCGAATGAATCAGCCGGCGTGTGGCCGACTGATCCATTATCTAGCTCCTTTTCTTGCTGTAATAGGGTGAATAATACAGGTCTGATCCAGTTTTAGTGGGAGAACGCGTCTTTGGATAACGCTATACACAGTAAAACTAACAGTATTTGGCGGACCGCGAAATACGTAGAATTACGTACATCATTTTGACAGCTGGGTGCGGCGGCGATTAATATCAAGTTAACGGATTTTTCGTTTTACCGGGTAACCTCATCGATTTAAACTCTCACGACCTCCAGTCTCTCCTTCAAACAATAGCCGAAATGAATTCGGAGGCGGGATTACGCACGCTTTCGGACCTAACGTTAAACGCGGTTGCCGGTCTGATTCCGTGCGATCTGATCGCGTTCGACAATTTTTCAACGCAGAATCTCATTCCGGAACAATGGCATAGTAACGATGAGATTCTGACCGCTAGGATAACCGAGGTCTGTGCGCAGGTATTCGAGGAACATCCGTTCGACAGTCCGCTTGTTCGCGAGCAGATATACAATGGAAATACAGGCGTTCTAAAGCTGTCCGATTTCGCCAATTACTCCGAGTTCACCAATACAGTTTTTTATAACGAGGTTCTTCGCCCGATCGACGTGCAGCACCAAATGGGTGTTGTGCTTTCGGTGGGAACGGGAGTTTCGGTCGCATGCTCGGTAAATCGCAAGGGCAGCGATTTTTCGGAAAGGGAACGCGGCCTGCTGTCTCTGATTGCTCCACATCTGGCGAATACCATCCGTGGCGTGATCGGTCGAAAAGAGATGCGGGCAACCGAGTTAAGGCTCGAAGGCATGCTGGAATCGTCTGCTCGAGGTATAATTGTCTTGGCTGAAAACTCTGGTGTCCTCCAAATGTCCGATCTGGCCCAACGGCTACTAATAAAGTACTTCGCCAGTGAAACACTTTATCCCGGAAACCTGCCTGAAAAGCTCAAGTTGTGGGTGGGTGAAAAAGGATCTCCGGGCAGATCGTATGGGTTGCCTGCTAGATCCGGTGCCGATCACGTACGCTCCGAACTTTATGTCAGCAAGGCAGTCAACGCCGCTACCCGAAAGACCACCCTTTTGCTGGAAGAAAAGAAATTGCTCTCGCCGATCGTGCTGCAATCGCTCGGCCTCACGCCTCGCCAGTCCGAAGTGCTTTTCTGGATCAGCAAAGGCAAAACGGACGACACCATCGCCGATCTGATCGGAGCCGGCCGCCGCACAGTCGAAAAGCACCTCGAAAACATCTATCAGAAACTAGGGGTCGAAACCCGCACATCCGCCGCGATGGCCGCCATAGAGCGCCTTGCGCTCTAACCGTAACGTGTACTCACCGGGTTCTCTTCGCTAATAAGTAAAAGCCCCCTGCGTTGGCACGTCACCGCTGACGCCATAATTCTGCACCAACTGCCCCG
>JANNGV010000413.1:0-4092 GCA_031404055.1 Chloracidobacterium sp. | reverse complement strand
TGCGCGGTGACAAGCCTGCCTGCCACAGGCAGGGATGCACTACTCCTCAATCCTCAAATCAATCACACCAATTTTCCGTTCCAAAGCAGCAGCAGGGCTGTAAACAGAATTGCGCTGGTCTCTCAAATCATCACTCACGTTTTGTTTAGCAAGCGATTCACCGGCACCAACCTCTTCAACCGTAAGCAAGCCCCGGTTCAGATATTGGTTAATGGCTGCACTATCATATTGTTTTAAATAATTTAAGAAACTTGAAATCCTGCGCTTCGAAAGTTTTTCGTTGTAACCGGGTTTTGCTAACGGACTGGCTTGCCCGCGAACAACAATGCTGATTTTTTTTCCGGCTTTTAATTCTTCCAATACCAATCCTGCAAATTTTTCCAAACGATTGTAATTACCGGTTATGGTTTCGGTAAAAAGTTTATTTATCTCAGCTATAGCCTTATTTTTTTCATCCGTAACTAACCCCTGCGAAAATTCTTTTTCATAAACAGGCTTCATGGCAATATATGAATCATACAATGTTTTATAGTTTTTACCAGTAACCGAAAGGGTGGTTTTCGGGTTTGCTTTTGCCGCTCGATAAACAATGCGGCGAGTTTATAGTTCGCCTCGGCGTCGTTATAGTTTGGGATCTGCCGGTACGCGTCACCTAGATTCTCGAACGCAACCCAATTATCGTTCTTCAGCCGGACCGCTTCCTTGTAGGCCCGCACGGCTTCCGGCCAGTTATTCGTCTCGTAATAGGCCGAGCCGAGGCCGAGCCATGCCTCGAAATACGCAGGCTTGAGCGTCGTCGCCTTTGTAAAATCGGCGATCGCGTCCGCCGGTTTGGTCAGCCGAAGAAGGGTTTCGCCGGCCTGGTAAAAAGCTTCGGAATAGGCCGGATCAGTCGTCTTCGCTCTATTAAAGGCCGTCAATGCCTGCTCGTTCCGATTCTGCGAGTACCTGATCAAGCCTAAAAAGTACTGCGTTTGAGCATCGTCCGGCGATATTAGCAATGCCTTTGACAACAGATCGTCCGCCTTGGCAATCTCGCCCTGCTGGTAGTAAAGAATGCCGAGCGGCGTATAGATCTCAGTCAGGTCCTTGTCCGTCGTCAACGCTTTCTCGTAATTGGTGCGGGCTTCGCTGTCATTTTCAATTGCCGAAAACACCTCGCCCAGTCCGAAAAGTGCCGGTGCGCTGTTCGGATTGTAAGTTAACGCTTCTTCAAAGAAACGTTTGCCGGCCGAAAGGCTCGCCGGGTCGCCCCTGACGAGCAGTTGGTTGCCCTGCAGTGACAGCGCCTCGCTTAAACCGTTTTTGGCACTCGTGTTTTTGGCATCGAGCGAAACCGACTCGCGGAAGAAATCGATACCGTTATTAAAATCGTCCCGGTCCATGTAGTATTCGCCGACACCCGCAAAAAGCTTCGAAGCCGCTTCCGGCGTCATCGTATTGATCTTCTTCAGCCGCGGATCGTTCGGATCGACCACCGTCGTTCGGGTGCGGCGCGGCGTTACTTTAGCCAACGCAACGTATTGCCGGCTGACCTTTCGCGCGGTGTCGATCCGCTGCGTCTTTGTTCTGACGGCCCGTGTTCTGGAAACAAACTTCTTCGGCGCGCCCTTTGAACTGCTGCGGAAGACAAAAACGCTCGAACCGCCGGTGATATCGCTTACCGAAACCAGCTCTTGCGCGCTAACAGGCAGCCCGCCCGCAAAAACCGCACCGATTATCGCCGACGCCGCGAATCCTTTTGCTGGTACTAGTCCGTTTTTCATTTTTTGCCTCTATTATGAATTGTAAAACTGACCGCCAAACGAGCGCGGGTACACTCATCTAACACTGGACGATCAGAAGATTGAGTTTTTGCTCAAAGCCCGCACGATTATAGCGGCATTTCGCCGCAGGTGGAAACGCGACGGAACGCGCGCAACCAATCCTCAGATGGTCGATCCAAATTATTGCGTACTAAATCGACTTTCCATGCCCTCTTACGGTATAAACGCACCTGGAATCGGAATATCCGTCCCGACTCCAAACTGGAATGCCGTGAAGCCGGCGGTCGATTGCTTCAGATACCACGTCATGTTCGCCGGCCGGAATACGGCGATATCGGCTTTTCCGTCGCCGTCGTAATCCGCCACGATGGCTTTATCGCCCGACACGCCGAATGAGGTTACCATGATCGAGCCGTTGGCTTCGTTTCGTATGTACCAATTGCCGTTCGAGGGCCGGAATACCGCGAGATCGGTTCGACCGTCGCCGTCGAAATCAGCCGGTGCGGGAACGTCTCCGCTTGCGCCCCAGCCCGTTACGCGGAAGTGCCCATTCGAGCTCGTCAAGTAAAACCACTGGCCCGTCGACGGTCTGAATACGGCCAAATCCGATTTGCCGTCGCCGTCAAAATCGCCGACGAGCGGTTTATCGCCGGCCTCGCCGAATTGTTGTACGTTTATCGCGTTCGTCGCTGAGAACCGGTACCAAGTGTTGTTCGACGGCCTGAACAGCACAAAATCCGCCCGCCCGTCACCGTCAAAATCCGAGGGTCGCGGGATATCACCAAACTGGCCCATACTTCTTTCAACCACTGCGCCGCTCGAACTGCTGCGGTAAGACCATAAGGCCGCGGACGGCTGAAACATCGCAAGATCAGTTCGACCGTCTCCGTCGTAGTCGGCCGGTACGGGTATGTCGGAGCAGCATCCACGGAACTGTCTGACGTCGTAAAACCGCAAGCCGCTTAGAATCATGTACCAGTTGAAGTTCGACGGCCTGAAAACCGAAACATCCGCCCGCCCGTCGCCGTCAAAGTCAAACGGCGCGGCAATGCTCAGGGGTGCGACCGAAATTCGCGCCAGCCCTGCTCGGATACTGGTCTCAACTCTCGAAAATTCTCCGCCGACGATCACGCGGCCGTCCGCCTGTGCGACCATCGCGCGGACACGTCCATCGGCGCCGCGCGGCAAAAACCCGGAATCGACCGAGCCGTTTGCTCGCAGCCTGACGATGTTTTCGTGAACGAGTCCGTTTACCGTATGGAAATAGCCGCCAACGATCACGCTTCCATCCGCACGCGGGATGACTGAATCGATCAATGTTTCGTCATTAAAATCGGGGTCAAACGAACTATCTAGTGAGCCGTCCGTATTAATTCGCCTCAGGCGCCCTGAGCCGCCGGTCACGGCTAATACTCTTCCGTCCTGCTGTGCGAACAGGTGTTGTACGACATCGAATATCGGCGAATTAAATGTTTGATCGGGAGAGCCGTCCGAATTCAGTCGGATGATATCCGAAAGTACGTGGTTCGCGCTGATAAAGAAGCCGCCGATCACGAATTTTCCCTCTGCTGTCAGGAGAATATCGTAAATGGTGTCGCCCGTCGTCCGGACAGCGGGATTGAAGGTTGTATCGAGCGTCCCGTCTGCGTTGAACCTGGCCAAGCTTTTTCGCGCGATGCCATTGACGGAAAAGAAATAACCGCCGATCAGGAATTTTCCGTCGGGCTGAACTACGAGTGAGTAGAAGCCCGGGCCGTAATACCCACCGGTAAATGAGGGTTGGAATATGGTATCGAGTGTTCCGTTCGTATTTAACCGCGCAACCTGGTACCGAGATATGCCGTTCACCGCGGGCGTCGTGATGCTGCTTTGGACACGCGGCGAAGTCGGCGTCGGCGCGGTGGCCGCCGCCACCGCGATGGCACTGCGCCTGAACGGCATCTCGCACTGGGTGATGTGGGAGATGGCCAGCCTGTTCGAGCACATCGGGACGGTGCAGGACGGCATCAACACGCTGTCGCAACCGCGCACCGTGCTCGACCGCGCCGACGCGGTGCCGCTGAAGGTCACTCGCGGCGAGCTGCGTTTCGACAACGTCGGCTTCGCCTACAGCCCCAAGCGCCGGGTCATCGACGACATGACGCTGACGATCCGCCCCGGCGAGAAGATCGGCCTGGTCGGGCGATCGGGCGCCGGCAAGAGCACGGTGGTGAACCTCTTGCTGCGCTTCTACGACATCCAGCAGGGCAGGATCCTGATCGACGGGCAGGACATCGCCAGCGTGACGCAGGACAGCCTGCGCGAGCAGGTCGGCATGGTCACGCAG
>JANNGV010000412.1:0-3383 GCA_031404055.1 Chloracidobacterium sp. | reverse complement strand
CGACGGGCGCGTTCGTCAACGCCGATCTGGCCAATTACAAGCTCGCCCGGCTGGGCGATATCGGCGAGATCGTCGTCGATTTTTACGAGCCCGAAAGCGAACGAAATCGCGGCGTCATCGGCCTCGGCCAAAAACCGATTTCCTGACCGGAACCGTAAAAGGCCCTGGACTTCTGCCGCACGAGTACCTTTTTATCACGCGCGACAATAACCGCACGCGCATCGGCGAGTTTGTCTACTACGAGGCCTCGATAGGCGACGAGCGTCGGCAGATAGTCGGGACAATAAACTCGCGCAAGCTCGTCCGCAGTTTGCCGGATGCTTTTTTGGCCGATCCTAGCACGCCGCCGTCAGCTGTCGCATCGCTGATCGGCATTGAGGGCGATCTTGAGATCTATGAGATAGCAGTCGAAACGATCGGCTATTTCAGCCGCCATCTGAACGATTTCGTCAATCCGCGCATTCCGCCGCAGCCGGGCAATCCGATTTATCTTGCGTCCAGCGAAACTCTGTCGGAGATGCTCAGCCCGCGTAAAATGACGGAGACCGGCTCGGCCCACATCGGCAGCCTGCTGACGCGCGAACCTGGAGATGTGCCGGTCGTGCTTTCGGTCAAAGATGTTGTCTCGACGCATCTTGCCATACTTGCCTCGACCGGTGCGGGGAAATCGTACACTGCGGGCGTGTTGGTCGAAGAGCTGATGTTGCCCTATAACCGAGCGGCGGTGCTGATCGTCGATCCGCACGGAGAGTATCACACGATGTCGTCGATCCAGGGCGATCCACAGTTTGCCGCATCGGACGGATACAAGCCCGAGGTGAAAATTTTTACGCCAGACAAGATAAAGGTCCGCTTTTCTTCATTAACAGAAGGCGATGTCAAATACCTTCTGCCCGAAGGAACGTCCGATAAGATGTTGCATTTTCTGCGGCAGGCATTTCGTAGCCTGAACGACCGCTTGAAAGCGGAGGGAAAGCGCGATTATCTTTACAGCTATTTCGATCTTCGCGATGAGGTGCAGAAACAGCAGTACGGAAAGGACGATAAAGATTCGGGCGACGGCGGAAATGTTTCGTCGATACAAGGGCTGCTCTGGCGGCTCGATTCGCGGTTCGACCGGCCCGACAGTATTTTTCATGCGCACGAACATATCGAGCTAAACGATCTCTATCGCCCAGGCCGGTGTACGATTTTGCAGCTTTCCGAGATCGAACAGACTGAACAGCAAGTGATCGTCGGCACACTTTTGCGACGAGTTAATAAGGCGCGCGAACTGACCGTCGGAAAACATGTCGATAAGGGCGACAATTTTCTCGATTACCCGGTGTTTACCTTATTGGAAGAAGCTCACCGTTTCGCACCCGCAGGTGCCAGCGTCGTTTCGACAAATGTTCTTAAACAAATCCTGTCCGAAGGCCGCAAATTCGGCGTCGGCATCGGCCTCATCACACAACGTCCCGGCAAGCTCGACCAAGACGTGCTTTCGCAATGCATGACGCAGATCATCATGCGCATCGTCAACCCCATAGACCAGCAAACCGTCGCCCAGTCCGTCGAAGGTGCCGGCCGCGCCATGCTCGCCGAGCTGCCCGCCTTGACCAAAGGCCAGGCAATAATCTCCGGCGTCGGCATAAACACCCCCGTCATGTGCCGCATCCGCCCGCCATCACAAAACACGGCGGCGAAACCTTCGACGCCCCGTCCGAATGGATGAAATGGCACTCAACCGGCGAAACCGAAAAACGCGAACAAGATGAGGCTCCGTATCTGAAACCAAGTTCGGACAAGAAGCCGGAGAAGATTGGGAATATTAGGATATGAAATCGCTTCAGTTTATGGGTTATGATACTCCTGAGGCAAGAAAATGAAACATTCGCTTACATTAGCGGTGCCGAAAGCGTTTATCAATTCTTAGCCGACAAGGCTTTGAAGAATGGCAAACCACCGACCGTCATTTTGAACGAGCCGGATTTGTTCGGCTTCTAAAATAAGTTTTCGACTGAGGTAAACTTTGACTCGCCAGCGCGTATCTTATTCAAGTATCAGGTCTATCGGATACGACTCCGACAATAAAATCCTTGAGATTGAGCTTCGCAACGGCGGAGTCTATCAATATTTTCAGGTTCCATCTGAAGAATACAAATCTTTGATATATGCAGAATCCATTGGCCGATATTATGCGAAAATCATAAAAACGGCGTATCAGTTTCGACGTGTTAAGTGATCTGGGCCTGTGGAAAATTTGAACTATTACGTCCTCCTTGTATTCGCCCCGCTGCTCATTTTGATCGGCATACTTGGGTTTGTCATTCCGCCGAATAAGGGCTTTACGAGCGGTGCTCCGGCTTATAATATTTTTCACATTATTTTTGGGTTGGTCGGGGTGGTGATCGTTTATTTTAATCACGATCCTTGCATTCGTGCGTTCAATATCGGATTCGGGCTGATCGATCTTTATCAGGCGGCGGCGAGTTATGCTCACATGTTCCCGGAAAAGCATTTTCGATGGATGCGGGTTGACGACGTTTTGCATATCGTTATCGGAGCGGCGTTGGTTCTGGTCGGCGTCTTCGGCTAGTGTGTTGATAATTAAAAGAGTCTTTGAAAAACCTTTCTTAAGTGCTCCTCCTTTGTCGTCTTATTCCTTTTTGTTCCTCTTGATTGACGGTTAAAAAAAAGAAACCACGGAAGAAGATGGACAAGAAGGAACAAGAGGATTGGATCAAGAATTGCGCGAGAAATAATCTTTTAAAGAATTTTGAAAAGATAAATTATTCTTCAACGAATTGCCCTAGTAACTCGGATTCCGAAGTCTGTAAAGCTCCTTCGCGTCGGTGTCGGCCAGGTCGTTTCGAACCAACAGGACCAGATCTACGCCCGGCCGGAGTGCGTACACACCGGCATACCTGTATTTTGCGGAAAACCGGGCTATCACCTCTCTGTCCTGATCGCCTTTTTTAGCGACGATCATCTCCGCCGTGTCATTATTCTCAAACTTTCCGTGGAAAACCGCTTTTGGATATTCCCGCATGTACCAGACCATCGGCCAGTAATCCGGCGAAATTATGTCTATCGCGGTGTCATTCTGTTTGCCGCTTTTTGCCGCGTAGTGGTCTATTTTTGCAAGCATATCCAGAAACTCGCGTCTGGTGTGAGCGTAAATATATGGCCGCTGGTCGCTGTCGTAGCTGACAAAATTCAATTCGTAGGTCTGATAGGCGAGCACAGAGGCGGCAGATAAAGCAAATAATCCCGCGGCGGCTTTGGCGGCGATATTCTTCGAGCGCGCAAGCTCATTTATTCCGTAACCGGCAATAATGCACATCGGGAGCAGAAACGACAGGGCAAGCCACGGCGTCTTGTATGGAATAATTGTATACGCG
>JANNGV010000411.1:0-4057 GCA_031404055.1 Chloracidobacterium sp. | reverse complement strand
GGCGCGGTGACCGAGGTCGGACCCCCCGATGGAATCACTACCGGCGCTTTGGTCTTGGCGTCGAGATAGGCCAGCGTGGCGTTGACGTCGAACGCCGTGCTGATCTGCCAGCGCAGCGCGGCCTCCAGGCCCGCCGAGCGCGCCTTGCCGGCCGCTGACCTGCTCGAGTGCGGCATCGATCCCGAGGAGGTCTACGTCGAGCTGTATGCCCGCGCCCCCGAGGGACGGGTCCGCTCGCGGTTTAGGCGAGTAATCAACGAACGGAGAATTTCAATGAAAGTAAATAATAAATCAATTTCAAAGTTAACGTTTTTATCATTAGTCTTCCTTGGTGTAATGGCCGCCAGTTCGGTTGACGCATCCGCTCAGGAGCGTGAAGAAAAGCCGAATGCAAAACTTGCGAAGAAAGCTAAGATTACTCTCGAACAAGCTCGCGAGATCGCACTAAAAGAAGATTCGGGCACGGTCGAGAGCGAGGAACTAGAAAAGGAAAAAGGCAAGCTCGTTTATTCCTTTGACATCCGAAATGCCAAGGGAACGATTACCGAGATATGGGTCGATGCCAAAAACGGCAAGCTCGTGCATAAATCGGAAGAAGATGCCACAGCCGAAGCAAAGGAAAAAGCTGCGGATATGAAGAAGAAGGGCAAAAATTGATCGAACCGGTTTTACCGGGAAAACGAGGGTAACGGAGTTCGGGATTCCACCGGAACCGTTACCGTTCCAAAACGCTAAGAGGTGAGCAAAATGAAAAAAATAATCAGAAACATTGTCATATTTCTTGTCGTCGCAAATCTTGTGTTCTTTTTGACACTGGCATTTGAAGGAATGCTGCCGGCCGATCCGCGGCAGTTGGTATTTATTGATTTCTGGGGCCGCTTTGGTGTGTACTCGCTGTGGTTCATCGGCTACGCACTTTACCGGAAATACATCGCCGATAAACCGCTCGTCCGCAGCCTTGTCATCCTTGCTCTCTGCATAAACATTCCCCTGTTTCTTGGTCTCGGATACTTGGAGAAATTCAGCACAAAGCCCGAAGCCGTTGCCGTAATCGATTTCTGGGGCCGCGTTACCGTCTATTCATTCTGGTTTATGTTGTATGAGGTTTACAGGATATATCTTGCGACACCCGAACCACAGAACGCAGGTCTCAGCTTTGAGAGGAGTTAATATGAACACCGAAACCTCCAAAGACTCTGTAAAGAATGCCCTCAGCAAAGTTCCAGAAGTGACACTTATTTTCTGGATCATAAAGATTCTCGCTACGACGCTTGGCGAGACGGGCGGAGACGCGATGACGATGTCGCTTCTCGGTGAGACGACGGGTGATGCGCAGCCGTATGGTTATTTGATCGGTACAGCTATATTTGCGGTCATTTTCTTCGCCGCAGTTGCCATGCAGATACGAGCGAAACGCTTTCATCCTTTCGTTTACTGGGTGACGATCATAGCAACCACCACCGTCGGGACCACGCTGGCTGATTATGTAACGCGCTCGATAGGCATCGGATATGCAGGCGGCTCGGCGCTTCTCTTCACGCTTCTTTTGGCATCGCTGTTCGTTTGGTATCGCACTTTGGGTTCTGTTTCTGTTGATACCGTCAGCGAACCAAAGGCTGAGATGTTTTACTGGATGACGATAATGTTCTCGCAGACGTTGGGCACGGCTCTGGGCGATTGGACAGCCGACGACGTTGGGCTTGGCCTCGGGTACAGCGGCGCGGCAATCGTATTCGGGACGATGCTTGTAATCATCGCGGCAATGTATTTCTGGACAAAGATCTCACGAACCTCACTATTCTGGGCGGCATTCATTATCACAAGGCCGCTTGGAGCCGTCGTCGGGGATTTCCTTGACAAACCACTGAATAAAGGCGGCTTGGAACTAAGTCGGTACACGGCTTCGACCGTTCTTCTCGTCCTGATCGTGGTCTTGGTCTTGATCTTCAAACAAGAGCCTGCGAAGCAAAGTCATTAGGCGCCCTGGCTTCGAAAACAGTCGGAATTTGCTGACCCTTGTGTCTTCGCGGTAATTGTCATTTAGAAGTGATTATTTCTTGCGATTGGAACGATCAAGGAGTTGTCTGGAGACGAAATGGACCCATAGTCGCCGGAGCCTGCGGGACTGACAAGCGGCGGCGGAAGCGGCGGCACGGAAAATCGGGCGGCGGTTGGTGGCGGGCGGGAAATTCCGGCGGTGGCGGCAGTGGCGGAAAGGGTTGGAGAGACGGCGGTGGAAATTTGGTGAAAATGGACGTTTTCGACATCTTTTTCGGTTTTATTCATCCCCTCCCCAAATCCGTTTTTCCCCTCCCCAGAACTTCGAAATTCCGGCGCTTGCCTCAAGGGCTTTTTTGTCCCCAAACCGAATGTTGGCCTGGTCAAGAATCTGATAACCCGCATTGCGCAATAGGAACTTAGGGCGGTTAAAAATTTACTCCCCCGTTTAGAAGCGGTTTCTGACCGCCAGTAAAGATAATTAGACAGCAACGTCGGTCAAAGACCGCCTCTAAACTACACTAATAATCAATTTCTAATAACTAGTCTGGGTCAACGGATATCGGCCAGTTCCGTGATTCCGCATCGCGGGCATACGAGAGTTCGGTGTGCGGGATCGGCCCATTTTGCGAGGGCGATGTTTGCCATCACCGGGTTTTTGGTTTCAGCCTCACCCTCACGCAAGATGCGTGACTGCTTCTCAGACGGATCGCACGCCAATGCAAGGTCCCGCTCGCAGTGTTTGCAGATCCAACCGAAGCCCTCATTGTAAAAATCGTTGAGTTCGCGCATAAGAAAAAAGCAGCAAACTTACGCCTGCTGCTTTGTATTTAAGGGCTATTGAAGCCGCCTATCTGGCCGCGTCGGCTGCGATGACGCCCCAGACAACCTTACCGGCACCGTCCGGCTCTTTCCGTCGCGGAAAACCTCGACCTGTACCGTCTCGCCGATCTGCTTTTTATCCAGATATCGATAAAGATCGTCAAGATCACCGATAGATGTGCCGTCAATCGAAGTTATAACGTCCCCAAGAACCAGATCGCCGTCAGCACCGCGAGACAGGCCGCGTAACCCGGCTGCATAGGCCGGCCCGCCGTTAGCTACGGTATAAAGAAGCAAGCCTTTCTGGATAGGCATCTGAATGCCGCGCTCGGCAAGATTTCCAATGCCGACACCCTCGATGCCGATCTTTGGCCGCCGCACTACGCCGAACTGTAAAAGCTGCGGCACGACGCGTTTTGCCGTGTTGACCGGAACCGCAAACCCAACGCCGACCGAACCGCCCGCCGGCGACAATATCTGTGAATTGATACCAATCATCCGTCCGAATTTATCAAGCAGCGGGCCGCCCGAATTGCCCGGATTGATCGAAGCATCTGTCTGGATAGCGGCGTCGATCGGCCGGTTGTTGCGGGCACGTATCGGACGCTGGAGCCCTGAAATCACCCCGGTTGTAAGCGTTCGGTCCAAGCCGAAAGGATTACCGATAGCCAGTACCTTTTGACCGACCGTTAGTTTGTCTGAATCACCAAGAGGAATTACCGTCATCCCCGGCGGCGGGTCTATCTTTATTATGGCAAGATCCGTGTCGGGATCACCGCCGACTACCGTTGCCGGATAGGTTTTTTCACCGCCAAAACCCACAGTCAATTTCTGTGCACCTTCAATAACGTGGTAATTGGTCAGAATATTGCCGCTGGCATCGATCACGGAACCTGAACCATTGCCCTTGCCTTCCTGCAAGCCGCCCATCCAGTCCTGCTGATACGACGTAGTATTAATAAACGCCACGCCGGGCGACATTGCCTTGTAAACCTCAATATTATTCTGTTCGTCGCTGACCGACGCCGGGTCGGTAATGCCCTGCGGCGTGGCCGCTTCAGCAAAACTTATGCCCGAGCCGTCCCGCTTCTGCCAGTAACTTGATACGGCATACAGCAGAGCAGTTGCACCGACAGCGATTAAAGCCGTCGATAGCGCCAATAATAGTACCTGTCGGGCCGTAAACTGATAAACCGGTTTGGTTGTCATTGTATTATTCCTCAATCTGGTTATAGCA
>JANNGV010000410.1:0-5029 GCA_031404055.1 Chloracidobacterium sp. | reverse complement strand
GCCTGTTCGATGAAGCGACGCCGGAATTTGATGCAAGCCAGGCGGCGGGCGGCGGAACGGCAGCAGCAAGCAATAATATCGGATACACGACTGCGGTATATTACAAACGCGGCGACATGGCCTATCGGGCGGTCGCGTTTGCCGAGCCGCAATGGAAAAATGTGCCGGCCGATTACCAGATAGATCTCATTCCGCGAGAAGATCTCGAATTGCTTTATCCCGCACCATACGCCGATGCGTTTGCGAAATACGCGGCGCCGCGAGGCATTGATCCACGCTTTCTGCTGTCTATCGTCCGCCAGGAATCGCGCTATCAGCCAAATATAAAATCCTACGCCGCCGCCCGCGGGCTGATGCAGTTCATTTCGACCACATCTGCAAAAGTTGCGGGCGAGCTTGGTCGGGCTGATTTTCAGCAGGACGAATTGTACAATCCGGCGACGGCAATATTGTTTGGCTCGCAATACACATCAAATCTTTTTAAGCTATTCCCGAACCAGCCGCAGGCTGTCGCCGCCAGCTATAACGGAGGCGAGGACAATATGAAACGTTGGATGAAGCGTTCGAAATCGGACATCGCCGACCGCTACGTACCCGAAATTGCCTTCTCGCAATCGAAAGATTATGTTTATAAGGTGATGGCGAATTATCGGGTTTATCAAATGTTTTACGAAGAGAAATTGAATCCTAGGGTGGGTTTCTAACATTTTCGTTGCGGTCACGTTTTAGACGGAAATTTGATTTCGTCACCGAAGGTGACGAACAATAAAGCCTAGGGAGCAGCGAATGAAATGAGCGAATCCCTAGGTGCAGCCCGATCGGGCGTATCGTCCCTGAAGGGGGACGAACATCCTCGTTCCGTTTCTGCTTCACCAGGTTAATTTGTTCGACGCCTTCAGCGTCCAGATTTTCTGTTACCGGCACCTAGGGTTTCACTCGCTACGCTCATATCACCCTAGTCTTTAATGTTCGTCGCTGTTGGCGACAAGAGTCCGAGATAATATTTCTTAATGCGAAATCTATTTATTATATTTGCACTCGTTATTTTGTTTACGGCGTGCCAAAAACCACAAACGGCACCGGCCTCGTCCGAAGCCAAAAGATATCCCCTAAAAGGCAAGATCGTATCGGTCGATAAAGAAAAGAAGAAGGCGAAGATCGACCATGAAGCGATCCCCGGCTTTATGGAAGCAATGACCATGGACTTTCCGATAAAAGAAGACTGGGTCTGGGAAAACCTGACGCCTGGAGCGGAAGTCCGGGCGGAGCTTGTCGTCGACAGCGCGGCCGATGAGCCGTATTGGCTTGAAAAGATCGGCATTGTCGCGTTGCCGATCCCTGGCCAGACCGCTCCGCCGATAAACGAAAATTTCGCCCAGATCGGCAAGCCCGTTCCGGACTTCAAACTAACCGATCAGAACGGGAAGCCGTTTACCTTCAAAGATTATCGCGGCAAAGCGGTCGCCGTTACGTTCATTTACCGCGAATGCCCACTGCCGGATTATTGCATCAAGATGTCCCAGAATTTCAGCGATCTTGCCAACCAGCTTCACGATGACGCCGAGGCGAAAGAGAGAATACGCCTTCTCAGCATCTCGTTCGACCCGGAGCGCGATACGCCCGAGAAACTAAAACAATACGGCCTCGGCTATCTCGGAAAAGGCCCGAAGGCCGACTTCACGATCTGGCACCTGGCAGTCGGCGCCGACAAGGAAGTCCGCAACATCGCCGATTTCTTTGGCCTTCGGTACGAGGTCGATCAGACCGACAAAACACAGTTTAACCACTCGCTCCGCACAGCCGTGATCGGACCGGACGGGACGGTGAGGAAGATCTTTGCGGGGAATGAGTGGACGATTGATGACTTGCTGCGAGAACTAAGGATGACCTTAAGTTAACTGGTAATTTTGCGAAGCACGAAAAATATTTTTGTCCGTCTATATGAAGTATGGAGACGAGAGGAAAACAGAGTGCTTCCGTAGTTCAAAACTTTTTTACGAATAAAGTATAATACCAAGCTATGCCGACGGTCTTGAGGTACGAAGCATATCGCATCTACTTTTACAGCCACGAACCAACTGAACCGCCCACGTTCATATTGACCGCGATAACCTGTCGGCTAAGTTTTGGTTGACTCCTGTTTTCTTAGGACGAAATCGTGGATTTAGTGCAAGGGAGTTGCGGCAATTGGAGAGAATTGTTCAAGATAATAGGCAAAGGCTATTGGGGGCATGGAATGAGTATTTTGGCGTTGGCGGCTGATGAGAGAGTCGCAGAGGTAAGCACAACCGAAGATGAGTTAAGTGTCCGATTGATGGATGGCAGAACGATCAGCGTGCCTTTAGTTTGGTATCCGCGTCTTCTGAATGCAACCGGAGAGCAACTAAAAAACTGGCGAATCAGCGGCGGTGCTTACGGCATTCATTGGGAAGATTTAGACGAAGATCTGAATACGGAGGGTTTGCTTCGCGGCGCGCCCGCACCAACTCCTACCCCTGTAAAAACCTATTAAATAGGGTGAAATAGATTATGCAAGCAAATGCGTCGCCTTAAATATCTCTTGTCCGGCAACAAAAGTTCTTAGAACATCACGCCCGTTGGATGAAAAAACCAAGGCGGCGTGAATTTCGTTTACGGGCTGTTGTGCGGCGTTCGCGAGTGATACTACGACGATGTCGGCTTGTTTGCCGGGTTCGAGTGTGCCGATTTTGTGATCGAGCCCAAGGGCTTTGGCACCGCCGAGCGTGGCGGCTTCGAGAACTTCTTTTGCGGAAGTAAAGCGTCCTCGGCCGGGGCGGTTGCGGGCGGTGAGGGCAGCGAAGCGTGATTCTTCCAGCAGGTCGCAGACGTTGTTGCTGGCGACGGAATCGCTGCCGAGGCCGGTGGGAAATCCGGCGTCGAGAAATTTTTCTAACGGTGCATAGCCGTGGCCGAACTTTGCATTCGATTTAGGGCAGTGTGCGATGGATGAACCGGACGCGCGAATCAATTCGATGTCCGTGTCCGAAACCGTCACGCAATGGGCAAGCAGCGGTTTTGTCCGCAAAATTCCCGTCCGCTGAAGGAATTCAAGCGAGGAACATCGAGGGCTGTTCCATTCAAGTTCGAAACGCTTGTAAAAATCAATAAAGAAGCCGGTACCATTCTGAACAAGCTCCTTTTCAGATTCCGATTCAGCGGCATGAATGGTTATTTTGACATTCTCAGTGGCCGCAAATTCGGCGATCTTTTCGAAAAGCCGATGACTGACCGTGTACGGCGAATGCGGCGAGAGGCCGACTTCGACCAGGTCGGTCGCCGTTTCGCGAAGGGCGAAGAACTTTTCCTTGAGCCGTTCGATGTCATCGTCGGCGGTGCGGCTGTCGGGCGAGAACTCGGTCTCCTGAAACAAAACGCCGCGAAGCCCGAGCTTTTTTAAGGCCGCAAAACCAGCCTTGCCGTAACGCCCGATATCGCCAAAACACACGTCACGCCGGCACGGGCACCTTCGGTTGCACCGGCAATGGCCGCAGCCTCTATATCAGCATCGGACATCCCGGAACGCAGATCGTTCACCCGTAGGAGCCACGAGCGGAAATCGTCCTCGACATCATCCAGAGCACCGCGCATGGCGGTTATCTCAAGATGCGAATGGCAATTTACAAAGCCCGGCAGGATCGCCGCTTCGCCAAAATTTTCATGGTTCGCTTCCGGATATGTCAGAACCATCTCATCCCGCGTGCCCACCGCCGCAATCTTACCGCCATCAACGGCAATCGCACCGTCCGATATCGGCTCGGCGGAGATCGGCAAAACGTAATCCGCGGAAAGTATCTTCATATGAGGATAGAGCGGCGTTCCTGTTGTTCGGTGGTTTGAATTCCATTACCACTGAACGGGAATGAACTAGAAGGATAAGAATAGAAAAAAGCCTTATTTTAAAGAAACTAGCCTTTCTTGCCCTCGTCAGCTCGGTATCTTTCGAGGATCGACGAAACATAGGCTTTTGTCGAGGCGATACCGATCCGGGCAATAAAATCGGCTTCGGTCATCCGCTGGGCATCGGCGTCTTTTGTCCATTCTTCTACGCGGCTGGGGCCGGCATTGTATGCAGCGAGCGTCATTGCGGTTTCAGCCGGCCGGCCGCGATATCTTTCGCGTATTTTTTCCAGATACCAGCAGCCGACCTGAATGTTACGTTCCGGATCGCCGAGGAATTCGACCACGTTCTCCGCCGCCTGCCTTTCAAATTCCTTCAGTCCGGTCTCTTTTGCCCATTCTCGTGCGACGACCGGCGTAACCTGCATCAGGCCGACCTCTTCATCAGCCCCGATCTTCCAGGCCCGAAACCATGTTTCTTCGTAGATCACACTCCAGACAAGGCGTTCATCGATACGATAGACCCGTGCCTGCCGGGCTATCAGGTCGTCGTACCGATGCTCCCAGTAAGTGCGAAAAAAATATGAGCCTGACGCAATTATTATTACGGCAATAAATGCACAGGAAACGATATATCTATACATGGAAAAAAGGGCGAAACAACGGCAATAACATACCGTTGCCGAATGGCTTATTAAATCAATTTAATTATCGAAGTACAAGCAGGTCGCATGCGGCCCGGCGCTTGCGGCTAAAGCCGGTCGGCCTTTTTTGAACGAGCTTTCGGCATGGGCGTTTTTTCGTCCGGTTCGGTATGCGGATCCAGAATCGAATGCCTTGCCTTATGTTCGAAGCGCAGGCCGGAGCGGACTATCTCCGCAAAAAAATCGACATCGTAATCCGCTTCGCGCGCCATCTCCTGGCGGATCTCGATCAGGACTTCCAGAAATTTTGGGCGACGGTACATCTGTAGTGAATCGTGAATAGTAAATCGTGAATAGTCAAGGGAACGAGGCTGGGGAGCGTTAACTATGTACCAGAAATTCAGGAGTGACAATGACGGGCGAGAAAAATCCGGCGGCGGCGTTAAACAGGCGTACGCGGGCCTGTTTGCGCACGTTGGCAAGATGGCCGAAATTCCACGTGACGAGATAATCGACCTTATGGAATG
>JANNGV010000409.1:0-2057 GCA_031404055.1 Chloracidobacterium sp. | reverse complement strand
GCACCAGTTGACCATTCCGAATTCGTCGATATACAGATATCTGGCACCGGCACGGCACCGCCATTCGTATTCCTTGCCTTCTACCAAATCGTCCTGAAACCAGTTCCAGCGGGCATATGAGCTTTGCCCCTTGCTCTTGATCTCTTTATAAACTTCCTTTTCGCGGGGAGTCAGGCCTTTATTAAGGCCGTCATCGTCATGTATAACGCCGACTGTGGACGAGAACCCCAGCTCACGTGCGCGATTCGCGATTATCAACGCTTCGTCGGGATTAGCGACGCCGCCGCCGACCACCGAATTAATGTTCACCTTAAATTTGGCATAGTCACGCAGATTTACGAGTTTTGCATCCAGAACCTTAAGACTCTTTTTAGAAACTTCGTCGGGCGTTACGTTATCAATCGAGATTTGAAGGTAATCGAGCCCGGCATCGTTCAGCTTCTTAACCTTTTCGGGCTGAAAATAGTAGCCGTTCGATATAAGGCCGGCTATCATTCCGTGATGGCGGATGCGGTCGATTATCTCGTAGATCTCGGGGTGCATCATCGGCTCGCCGCCCGAGATCGTGATCACCGAGCTGCCGAATTCCGCCAGCTTATCGATCCGCTCAAGCATCACATCGATCGGCACCGGATCGCTCGTCTTGTCGTATTCGTTGCAATATGTGCACGCCAAATTACACCGCCGCATCGGCACAATGTGAACCAAAACCGGATGGCGCGTCGATGCAAAAGCACGAACTGTATGTCGCACCCCACGCGTAAAACGGCTAAAACTGCTTGCTTTCGGCATAACTCAAACTTTTGATTATAGATTTTGCGGCAGTTCTTTTCAAACCCGGCAAAAGAGCTCTGGCCGCATTCGACCAGAGCTCTTCACAAATCCGTTTACACCGTCTAGCTTTGTACGACCTTTGTCTGCTTCGGGATAACGATCTCAAAATCCGATGGTTTCAGACTCGGGTTCTTTTTCAGGTTCGATAACAGTACGGTTGTGGTGTCGTTGTTGTTCTCTATTATCTTCGATTGAAGCGGCATTCCGTCGACATCAACCCAAAGTTCGGCCGATTTGTAGCTGGTTTTAGTCTTCGGGGTGAGTTGGAGATGCACGGTCCGAACGCCGTTGCTTAGCGTCGCTTCGCCTAGGTACGCGGCCGTATAGTTGGCGTTGAGCTGTTCCTTCGACATATTCATAAACGCGAGCGCGGAATTCCCTTTTGTGTCCTTGCTCGCCGCTTTTGCGGAACCGGTATAAGCGGTGCTCAGCCTCGGCCGGTACATTACATACTTGCCGTCAATCACGGCCAATGACTCCGCCGGCTTCTGCCAGTCTATGCGAACAAGAGCGTCTTTTTTGGGCCGTTTGGCATAGATAGCTGTCCCAATTACGATCTCAGGATCGTCCCCAAGCTGTGCGTTCTGTTTTCCCATCGTCACGTCCGCACGCAACGACGTAAGAGCTTTGTTATGTGCGTCCATCCTCCGCAGAATTTCACCCAACTTGCCCTGCGCGCTTGATTCCGTCGCGCTAAACCCGCCAAAAACAAGTAGCATAGCAATTGCGGTTAGCGTAAATTTTAAATAACTTTTCATGTAAGTAATGCTCCTTTAGATAAAAAATGTTAGAGCAATCAAGATCTCTAACACCCATGCATTATTGCTGTATTTATAGTTCTAGCGAATATCTATTTCGTAAAATGTCTCACCGCTGGCGTTTTCCTTTTTCCGCCAATCAATTATTTCGGCGTCGGGGCGGCCGCTTAGCTCTTTTACACGTTTTTCAAGAACGGCCCTGTCCGGCGAAAAGTCCTTGGTTTGGACGATCAGGCGCGATGTTTGGGTTGCAAACTCTTCGCGTTTATCGAACCATGCCTTTGGCGTCAGAAAAATAAAAGCGACGATCAAAAGGCAAAACAGCAAGTAAACCGTAGTTTCGCGATTGTAGTTCCAAAGCACGAATTTTTTGATCGTATCGATCATCGGTTAGAAAAAATGAAATTTGAACAGGACAAACAGAATATCCAGGATATAGTCAAAAAATATCCTTGCGATCCTGTC
>JANNGV010000408.1:0-7015 GCA_031404055.1 Chloracidobacterium sp. | reverse complement strand
GAAGAATTGCTGATCCGCTCGATGCGGCTCGGCGCCGATCTGATCATTTTCGATTCGGAGCTGACGCCGACGCAGGTTCGTATTCTGTCGGAAGCAACGGATTTAAAGGTTATCGACCGGCCGCAATTGATACTGGATATTTTTGCCCAGCGGGCACAGTCGCGCGAAGGTAAATTGCAGGTTGAGCTTGCCCAGCTTAAATATCTGCTGCCGCGTTTGGTAATGGGACAGAATTCCGCATTTTCAAGACTGGCGGGAGGAATCGGCGGACGCGGGCCGGGCGAAACGAAGCTCGAAACGGATCGCCGACGTGTTCGTGATAAGGTCGCGCAGCTTGAGAAGCAAGTCGAAGGTTTGCGGCGGCAGCGGTACGAGCGCCGAAAAAACCGGGCGCAAAAGAATCTGCCTGTGATCTCGCTTGTAGGCTACACGAATGCTGGCAAATCGACATTGCTTAATACACTGACGCAGAGTGATGTGTACGCCGAAAAAAAGATGTTTGCCACGCTAGACCCGACATCCAGAAGGCTGCGGCTGCCTTATGAGCAGGAAGTGATCATAAACGATACGGTAGGGTTTATCCGTGACCTGCCGGAAACGCTGGTCGCGGCATTCCGGGCGACGCTTGAGGAGATATCGGACAGCGATTTGCTGGTTCATGTCGTCGATGCGTCGAATACACAGGCGTTAAAGCAGATCGAATCTGTCGTCAAGATCCTGACCGAGCTGCAGCTAAACGAAATACCGCAGATAATCGTGCTGAACAAGACCGATCTGACGGACGCCGCGACAATGGAGGTATTGATCCGGCAGATTTCGCTTGACAAAGATGCTCCATACGTGGCAGTTTCGGCTATTCGCCGTGCAACGCTTCGCGCGTTGGTTGAGAAGGTCGCTGACACGATAGCGGTTGCCGGTCTTGAGTTTGACGTTCAAAGTTCAGGATCATAAATGCGGCTTAGATTTGCCCGCGAAATACTCGAAATACGCAAAAGAAAAAAGGAAGGGATGGTTTTCGCGGGCAAAATTGTACTAAATGAGCAAACGAGCGCAAGAATTGAGTTCTCCTACAATGCGGTGGCGCAGGCGGGTTTGGGAAGTTGTCTCGGGGCCATTTGCAAGCCTTTCGGAGAACCAGCGGTTTTGGCTTGGGTTCGCCGTTCTGTGTCTGGTGACGACCCTTCTGATAAATAATCCGATCTGGCGTGCTTCCGGCGAGCAGTCTTACAAAGAAGGCGATATTGCCCGCGAAAGTATTATCTCACCGGCCGATATCTACTTCGTTGACGAAGAAGAAACCGAGCGTATACGGGAGACGGTGAAGGAGACGGTGGCGCCGATCTTCACGTTTGAGCCGAAGCGGGCCGACGAAGCGGTGCAAAGCTTTCGTTCGGCGTGGGAGAGCTTAAAAAGAAAGTCAGACGCAATGCAAGGCTCGAATAAGGCCAGCCCGGAAACATCGCAGGGCCTCAATAAAACCAATTCGAACCCAAAACCGGATGAACGCTGGACCGGGGTCGGCGGTGCCGAGCTGGGAAAAGTGTTTTCTGCCCGCACTTTCAGCTCAAATGAACTCGATGCAACGCTGAGAATATTGCGTGAGAATTCGGCCGGTGATATCTACAGCGATCAGGATAAGCCGTTCCTACAGAATGAGATCTCTATCGTAGACCGCCAGAAACCGACCGATTCGCGGCAAGCGCAGAACCCCGCGATGACGATGACCGCCTTGTCGGAAGCACGGAATCGTTTGCGTGAAGGATTGGGCGAGATCAGAAGCCTGTCTGCAAAAGAGACCGAGGCGTTTAACGCCGCGCTTGCACCGCTGATCCAGCCGAGCGTGATCTATGACAGTGTTGCCACCGATAACGCCCGGCGCGTCGTTGCAGATAGCGTCGAGCCGGTTGCCATATCGCTGAAACGCAGCCAGAAGATCGCCGACGAGGGCGACATAATAACCGCGCAGGTTTTGTCTCAAGTCTCGGCGATCCGCAATTACGCTTCATCGACACGACAGGCGAATCGTTTTATTGGATTGCTGATATTGGTCGTCGGGCTTTTCTGGGCGGCGTGGAAGTTTATCGAGCACCGCGGTATTGTGCCTAGACTGGCGTTGTCGGAACAAAAGACGTTCGCGTTGTTCGGCTTTATCGTCGTTGCACAAACGGCCCTGATGGCGGTATTTTTCCGGCTGGCGGAATTTACCGCTTCCCAGAATGTTAAGGCGCCGTTAAGCGATCCTAGCCTTTGGGCCTTTGCAATACCGTTCGCATTCGGCAGCCTGCTGATGAACCTGTTGGCCGACCGGCGGACTGCACTTTTTACGGGAATTTTTACGGCATTACTTGCCGGATTGCTTGCACCGCGCGGTTTGGAATTCGCAATCTACGCGACCATCGCTTCATCCGTTTCGGTTTATGGGATCGGACGCTACCGCAGCCGCCAGACGGTGACGATCGCCGGGACTTTGGTCGGTCTTTCGAGTGCGGCACTGGCGATCGCCGTTATCGCGTATACGCAGCAGCCGTTTATTCTCAACACGGTGCTTTTGGCAATTGCTTGCGGGTTGGCGAGCGGAATAATAACGGCAGCGGCGACGGCGGTGTTTCTTCCGCTTTGCGAAACGCTTTTCGGGATTTTGACCGATGTGAAGCTGCTTGAATTATCTAACGCCGATCTGCCCGTGCTTGGGCAATTGGCGATGCGTGCACCGGGGACGAACCAGCATTCGCACGCCGTCGGGCAGCTTGCCGAGGAAGCCTGTCGTGTGGTGGGGGGCAACGGTCTGCTGACGCGGATCGGAGCGTTATACCACGACATAGGTAAATCGGCTGCACCCGAGCATTTCGTCGAGAACCAACAGGGAACTAATCCGCATGACCGCCTGAAGCCCGCTCAAAGCGCCAAAATTATCATCAGCCACGTCACATATGGCCAAAAGCTGGCGAAGGAAATGGGACTGCCGCAGCGGATCATCGACTTTATTCCGCAGCATCACGGCACCCGAACGCTGCACTATTTTCTAAAAAAGGCCCAGGCCGAGGCGAGGCCGGATGAGGAATTTGTCGAGAACGATTTCAGGTATCCGGGACCGAAACCGCAGTTTAAAGAAGCCTCGATAATGATGATCGCCGACTCGTGCGAGGCGGCCGCACGCTCGCTTTCGGAGCCGACGCCGGAGAATATCAGGTTTATTGTTACCAAAATCATAGACGCGATTTTGAGCGACGACCAACTAGACGAATGCGACCTTACGCTTCGGGAGCTGACTCAAATCCGCGAGGCTATGATCCGGTCACTGGTCGCTATATACCATTCGCGGGTAGATTATCCGGGCTATGTTCCACCAACGTCGGGGCAGTATAAAATTGTCCCCGACGAGGGAGATGTCGAATACGGCGGAGTAAAGTACGCGAACCCGGCAGACATACCGGTGAGCCGCGGCGGTGAGATCGAGGACGAAGCGATCGACAGATCGCACGAACCTAAAAAAGCCGGCGCAAAATCTGGCATCTAAGCGAATCTTGGGTCGGAGATAGGGAAAATCAAAGTTGCGATCGCGATGAGATAGGAAACGAGGCAATTAAGGCCATATCAGGAAATGCACATCGGATAAAGGGAATAGAGAGGCGGGTTGAACTGACATCGAAATCTTCGCATTGGATAATAATGCGGCCGCGTTGTAAGATCGCTTAATCTTCTTCAACGCTCGAATTTAGCTGACTGAATCACGAAGAACCAAATAATAAGCCCGGCCCGGTGAAATTCTCACCGCGTGCCGGGCTTAAAATAAATACTCAAACGTTGGCTGAAGGTGATCCTATTTACCGTCGTTGATTAACTCCTTTAGTTCTTTACCCGGCTTAAAGTAAGCAACACGCTTTGCGGGTATATCGACGGCGGCGCCGGTTTTCGGATTCCTTCCCTTTCGCGAATTACGCTCGCGAACACGAAAGCTGCCGAAGCCGCGCAATTCTATTTTTTCTCCGCCATTCAGTGTTTGGACAATGCTGTCAAAAATGATTTCGACGAGCTGTTCGGCGTCTTTCTTCGTCATTTCAGCTTCTTTTGCGACTTTTTCTACCAGATCCGCTTTCGTCATCTTTATTTATCCTCTCACGCCGTTAATCGTTACACCCACGCTCGCCAAAAAAAAGCTAAGCTGACTTTTCAGCCGATTCTTCGGTCTCACCATCTTTAACTTCGGCCGTCGCATTCTCGTCAACCGCCACATCGGCAGCTTCGATTTCTTCAACGGGAGCAGCGGCTTCCTCGGCGGCCGCCGGTTCGAGAGCCGCAATTTCTTCAACTGGGGCCGATGTCTCTATCCTGGGTTCTGCGGCGGCTTCTTCAACAGGAGCCGATGATTCATCGGCGACAGAAGGTTCAACAGCTCCTTCAACCAAAGCAGCCGTCTCTTCGGCTTCAGGTTCGGAGGCATCTTCGGCAACGGAATCTGCCGGTGTCCCAGGTTTCGCAACCGGTTCGTCCGATACGGCGGCTTCAGATCCCGCCTCCGCTTTTGCCTCCGCCGCTGCTTTCGCCGCCTCGGCTTCTTCGTATTCCTGCTTGGCCTTTGCCTTCTTCTCCTTTTTGGCTTCTTCTTTCTCTTCTTTGGTAAGCTCGGCCTTCGGTTCTTCCTCAGCAGTTCCGCCCTTTACAAGGTTGGCAAGTTCACCAAGCGACGCCATGCCGCCCTTTGCCTCGGATGAATAAACACGTGAATCAACGATCGGCTCGTCTTCCTTGCCGACTGCCCTAAACGAAAGGCCGATCTTCTGATCGTCGTTCTCGATGCGAAGGATCTTGAAGTCCAATTCCTGTCCAAGCTGTGCTACGGATTCGGCGTTCTCGACGCGTTCGTCGGAAAGTTCCGAAATATGGCACAGACCTTCGAGTCCTTCCCCAAGCTCAACAAAAATGCCGAAGCTGGTGAAGCGTGAAACCTTTCCGCGGACGATATCGCCGGGACGGTGGGTTGCGACAAAACCTTCCCAGGCGCTCGGCGTGAGGTCCTTCATCGAAAGCGACAGCCGCTGTCCAGAGCTGTCGATATGGGTGACGATGGCGTCAACCTCCTGGTCCTTCTTAAGAAGTTCTTTCGGATGCTTTAGCTTTTTGGCCCAGGTGATGTCCGAAACGTGGACGAGTCCGTCGATTCCTTCTTCAAGCTCGACGAATGCACCGAAATCGGTTAAGTTGCGGACCTTTCCGTGAATCTTCGTACCGACCGGATAGCGAGCCTCGATGTTGTCCCAAGGGTTGTCCTGAAGCTGCTTCATGCCGAGGCTGATACGCTTTTCATCAGTATCGACGCCGAGAACCTGCACTTCTACATCATCACCGCGGTGAAACATGCGTTTCGGATTTGCCGAACGCTTTGACCACGATATCTCCGAGACGTGGACCAAACCTTCTACGCCCGGCTCGAGTTCGACAAATATGCCGTACTCGGTAACCGATGAAACCTTCCCGGTAATCTTTGAATTGACCGGATAAACTTCGACCACGGTTGACCAAGGGTCGGGCAGGAGCTGCTTGAAGCCGAGCGAGACCTTCTCTTTTTCACGGTCGAGTTTCAAAACTTTGACCTGAATGTGATCGTTTACCTTGAACTGGTCGCCCGGATTCTGGAGCCGTCCCCACGACATATCGGTGACGTGCAGCAGGCCGTCGATTCCGCCGATATCAACGAAAGCGCCATATTCGGTTAGATTCTTGATCGTTCCTTCGACCACGTAGCCGACATCTATCTGATTGAGTGTTGCCGATTTCTGCTCGTTAATAACTAGATCGGTTATCACCTTTCGCGAAAGCACGATGTTATTCCTGCGTCGGCTGAATTTGATGATCTTCGCTTCGATATCCTGGCCCACGTATGAATCGAGGCTGCGGATCGGCCGCGAATCTATCTGCGATCCCGGCAAGAAGGCTTCTATTCCATTTAGATCAACCCGCAAACCGCCCTTGGTCTTATCGAGGATACGGCCGGTGACCGTTCGCTCTTCTTTAAAGGCTTCTTCGATCTCGTTCCAGACCTTGCGCATTTTTGCATCGACGCGGGAGAGGATCGGCGGTGCGTCGCCGGGATGGATCGATTTGATCACAACCTCAATAACGTCGCCAACGCTTGGCGGTTCAACACCGGGGACCGCTTCCTCCGCTGGAATCACGCCCTCGCTCTTGTAGCCGAAATCGACGAGAATGCCACGGTCGGATACGCCGACAACTTTGCCCTCGACCAATTCACCAGCGTGGTAAATCGTCTGTTCCTGCTCGAACTGTTCGAGTATGGCGCCAAAATCAATGTCGCCGGAGCTGTGCGACTCTTCCGGAGCCGCGCCAACTTTAGCTTCAGCGGCAGGTGCTTCCGCAGCCATCATCGAGGCAGGTTTTGCGACGGTTCTCGGTGCATCTGCTGCCGGGGAGGCCGTTGCAGGAGCCGCTTCGGGAGCCGGAGATGTTGGTTCAGCCACTGCTTCAGGTGTCGGTATGGACGCAGTTTCAGATGCTATTTCAGGAGCCGGTGTTGTTGACGCCTCTGCTGCGTCCTGGGGTGCTTGTTCTACGACCGAAGTTTCGCCGGTTTTCGATTCTTCAGTCTCTTTGTTAACCTCGTTTGTCATTTACTGTGTATGAACTTCCTTACTTAAAATTCTCTTTGCCGTTCTTGACGCGTCTTAAGAGCAGACGCAGACGATTCGGCAAATCTTTAGGCAATACCCGCTTGATAATTAAGGCGAAAATCGCCGCGACTTTTCCGAACGCGAACTTATTTTCGCTGCATTTCAGAACCTATTATCCTAAGTCGCATAAACCTAAAAGTTACACGTCGCAATGCTTTGATGTCAAGACTTCGCGGTCGAAAAACGTTAGATACTAAAGATTTAACAGGATTTAAGTCAGATTGACTGAAAGTGGGGAGCAGGATTTGCGATTATTTTGATTTTTGCTTTCTATTCATTCCCTGATCGTTCCCTCCGGTTTGTTCAATTCGGCGGTTATTATTGTTCCA
>JANNGV010000407.1:0-4866 GCA_031404055.1 Chloracidobacterium sp. | reverse complement strand
GGCATTTCGTGGCCGGTGTAGCTCATTGCGACCGGCAGGTTTGACGATTTACCGATGAAGAGCTTGTAATTCGAGCCGCCAAACTCGGCATTAACAATATTAACGGCCGTTCCGTCAACATCACTCTCACCGGCGAAAGTGTAATTAACGTCGGTGCCTTCGGGGGCGGTGAGAAGAAGTGCGAGTGAGAGACGGAGCATTTCGTTCTGCTTCATTCCGCCCTGTACGCCGGGATGGGCCGAGCGGCTGAGGACCATATGCTTTTCGTCATTGGCAATTTTGTCGCCATCTTTTGATTTCCAGACGCCTGCTTCGCCGCCTTCGATCTTGCGGACCTTAATTTTTTTGCCGTCTTCGGATGTAAATGTGCGGTCGCCATCGGCACGCATTATGATGGTAACTTTTTTGCCGTCGGGGGTGGTTATCTCGCCATCGCCGCCTTCGAGCATAACTTTCTGGCCGTCACCTTTTGAGACGACGACAACGTCATGCTGGCGGATAATATTTTTCTCGCCAGTGCCGTCGTCCTTTCCGATCTTGACCATTCGGACCATTTTGTCCGGGAACTGCATAGCGATCTCGGTCTCGCCCTGCTCCGTGCGTTCGACGCCATCTATTTTCATCGAATGCGTGGTTCGGCCGGTGATCGTTAAACTTCTAACTTCGGCCAATGCGGCGTCACCGCCAATCGCGGCCCGTGCCTTGCGAACTATATCCAAAGCCTTTTCGTCCGATTTAAATTTTGCACCGACATTGTCGGCCAGTGAACCAAGGCCCACAAAGAATACGGAAACGGATAATACGGAAATAACAAATCTTTTCATTAGTAGCCTCCAGGGATCTTTTGTATTAAGACGGGCGAAACAGTTGCAGATCAAACGCTTCAAGAGGAAGTATATGAAAAAAAACAGGATTCTCGCCCGACAAAATGGATTATGCCGCCGATCTTTACACGTTTGGTTAAGAGGACGCAAAGAAATTGTTAAGGATGTAAAATGTTTCGAAAACAATGGACAAGGGACAATTGAAAATGGAAAATGAGGAGCGGAGAGGCGAAACGGAGGCAGTCGGTAATTTTCCATTGTCCGTTGTCCGTTGTCCATTTTTATGAAAAGTTCCTGGGTTACGAGTATTGCGGTTGGCGGTGTCATATTAATTTTGACGCTGTTTCTCGGGCTGCAATACAACTGGATGTACCGGGCGAATGAGGCCGCGCGGGACAGAATGCAGCGGCGCGTCGAAGCGGACACGAAGAATTTTTCGGATGACTTTAACCGTGAGATGCAGGCGGCGTATTTTAACTTTCAGATGGACGCGGCGGATTGGGACGCGGCCAACTGGGGCGAATTCAACCGGCGTTACGATTACTGGAAGGGGAAAACACAATACCCGGAATTGATACGGGAATTTGTTTACTTTGGAGAGGAGCCGGGGCAGACTCTGCGTTATGACTTTGAACGGCGAGGGTTTGCGGCGGGCGAGGTTACGGCGGAGCTGGCCGCTTTGCGGGCGAAGTTCGACGACGACGATGCTTTTAGGCCGTTTTTGGAGGAAGCTAACGCGCTTGTGATGCCGGTGCATGAAGGTGAAAGGCGTTTTGAGCGGATTCTGATCGAGCGGACAAAACAAGCCGGACCGCCGGTTGTGAAAATGCCGAAGCGGCACGGGTATTTGGTTGTTCTACTCAATAAAGAGACGATAACCGGACGCGTTTTGCCGGACTTGGCCGCGAAATACTTCGGCGAGGGCGATTTTAGCATAGGCGTTAAAAACAAGGCGGGCGAGCCGGTGTTTCAACCTGCCGGCAGCCTTGCGGCGGCGGACGCGAAGGGATCGCTGTTCAATTTGTCGCCGGATAATCTGATCTACTTTACAGAACGGGCAATGCTTCCGGAAAGTAAACGCAAATCAGGCGTTGTCGTAAATCAACGCATCGAAAGCCATACGTTCAGCCGGACTGAAACCAATTCTGACGGCACACATTCGGGAACATTCAAGCTCGAATTGCAGCCGGGTAATCCGGCAATCCCGGGCGAGAAGGCGAAGACGCGGACGTCCGTTATCGCAAGCCGGACAAACGGTGATGATCCGTGGACCCTGAATGTTCAGCATGTGTCGGGTTCGATCGATACGTTTATCGATAATGAGCGGAATAAAAGTTTTGCGATAGGGCTTGGCGTTTATCTGCTGCTTGTCGGGGCGATCGTCGCTATCGTGTTGTCGGCCCTGAAATCGAAGCGTTTTGCCCAGCAGCAGATAGATTTTGTGTCGTCCGTGTCGCACGAGTTCCGCACGCCGCTTGCGGTCATTTATTCGGCCAGCGAGAACCTCGCTGATGGTGTGACAAAGAACGAGGTACAAGTGACGCGGTACGGAAATTTGATAAAGGGCGAGGGCAGAAAACTTTCGTCGATGGTCGAACAAATACTGGAGTTTGCCGGGGCCAGGTCCGGGCGAAAGAAATATAACTTTACGCGGACGGATGTTGCGGAGGTGGCGAAGACGGCCCTGGCGGAATGCTCGCCGTTATTGGAAGAAAAGGGTTTTGCGGTCGAAACCGCAATTGCTGAAGATCTGCCGTTCGTAAAGGCTGACGCCGATGCTCTGTCCTCCGCGATACAAAATTTGATACAGAATTCCATCAAGTACAGCAATGGCTCGCGGTGGGTAAAGATCTCGGCTGAACTTATTGACGGCCGCATAATGATTTCAGTGAAAGATCGCGGGATCGGCGTTGGCGTAGACGACATTCGGCATATTTTTGAGCCATTTTACCGCGCTAAGGACGTCGTCGATGCTCAAATACGCGGAAACGGACTTGGGCTGGCCCTCGTAAAAGAAATTGCTGAGTCACATGGCGGAAACGCTCAGGCGACTAGTGAGATCGGGAAGGGAAGTGAGTTTACGATCGAACTGCCACGGCGTTGATCCGGTTCCCGGCTTATTCCTGCTTGTTCCTCTTATTCCGTGGTTCTCTTTAAGAAGACTAACCACGGAAAAAGAGGAGCAAGAACGAAAAAGAAGGAAAAACAAGAAAAGATGCGCGTGCTTTTAGTTGAAGATGAAGAAGGACTGGTCCTAACGTTAACCGACCGCCTTCGAAGCGAAGGCTTCGAGGTGACGTCCGCGACAAATGGGATCACTGGATTTGAAATGGCCCAGGACGCAAATCTGGACCTGATCCTTCTCGACGTTATGCTGCCCAAAAAGAACGGATACGATATTTGCCGCGACCTTCGGCAAAAGGGAATTTCGACGCCTGTATTGATGCTGACGGCGAAGGGCGAGACGATTGATAAGGTGCTTGGACTAAAGCTCGGTGCGGACGATTATTTGACGAAGCCATTTGAAATGATCGAGCTTTTAGCACGCGTCGAAGCGCTATTGCGGCGTTCACCGGTGCATCACGGCAACGGCAGCACTCTCGATTCGTTCAGGTTTGGCGAGGTGTCGATCGACTTCAAGCGGGCCGAGGTTGTCAAAAATAACGATCAGATCGAGCTTTCGGCTATGGAGTTCAAGCTATTGCAGTTTTTAATAGAGAACCGAGGGCTGGTCCATTCGCGGGATCATTTGCTGGACGCGGTGTGGGGTTACGACGCGATGCCATCGACGCGAACGGTCGATGTGCATATCGCATGGCTGCGGCAAAAGCTGGAAGAGAATCCGCGGCACCCGCATTTTATACAAACCGTCCACGGCATGGGCTACAAGTTTGCCGATTGACTGTTGATAATATTCTGAAACCGCAAAGCGTCTTCACGCATAGTTACATTGTTGAAAAAAACATACGAAAGCCTATTCTTTGGCAACAATGACACGAGCTCTTCGAGTTCGCCATCCTCATACGTATATCGCCAACGCGGAATGCCGTGCAGTCGATAGTAACAATTTCGGGGCGTGACGGTTGGTTTTGCGAAAGGGTCGACGGCATTCCATAGGTTCAATTCGTCGCAGATATCCTTGACGATCTGATCGTCCCAGGCGCCGCGTGGCTCCCATGCGAAGTTTAACTTTCCGCGCTTGATGCTATTAAAGAATTTCTTCAAGTTCAGAATGTTTTGATCGGTCGGCGTGAACTTCGCGGGACATTGGAACAGAATCGTTCTAGCACCCAGAGCTTTGGCACATGCAATAGTCGTCGCCAGGGCCTCCTTGACTATATCGGTCGGCTTGAAAAACCCGGACTCCGCCGCTTCCTTTTTAGTCAGTTTGCGTCGAAGACGTTTATAGGTCGGGCTGGTGGATTCGTGGGTAATAAGCTGCCAGGCCTTGAGCGTAAACTCAAAATCGCCGGGAAGCTCCGCCCGCCATTTTTCAAGCGTTGAAATTTGCGGCGGTTGGTAGAAAGTGTGCTGGATCTCGACGGTCGAAAGGACTTCGGCATACTCTTGCTTTGTGTTGCGAAAGCCGCAAGTGCCGATCTTTATCTTACTTGGCATTAGGGGGTTATCAAATCGCAACCGTGTGAGGCAATACGTAAAGAACAACTGCGGCGTAATGCAAAATGCTGCCTGCGAGGACAAAGACGTGAAATATTGCGTGGTGATGCCGGATGCTCTTCCACGGGAAGAAAACGACGCCGAGTGAATACGCGATGCCGCCGGCGATGGCCAATGCAACGGGCATTATGCCGAGAGCACCGAAAAGCGGCTGCACCGCGAATACGCCGAGCCAACCCATTATTACGTAAGACGTGACGGTAACTACCGGATACCTGTCGCCGAAAATGAGCTTTAAAATGATACCGATCACCGCAAAGGCCCAGATACCGGCGAGCAATGCCTGGCCAAGAGCGCCGCCCAGTATTACGAGGCCGAAGGGCGTGTAGCTGCCCGCTATAAGTAAATAGATGCAGCAATGATC
>JANNGV010000406.1:0-2483 GCA_031404055.1 Chloracidobacterium sp. | reverse complement strand
CACGAACAACACGAATGAAGAAAAAATCTTATTAGTGCTATTTGTGTAATTCGTGGCTAAATTCTTTCCCAACTCTGCGTCTCGGCGTCTCTGGGGTAAAATACCTTTATGGCAAGTACGAATCCAGCCCGAGGCATGCGCGACTTTCTGCCCTCGGATGTCCGTAAACGCAATTACATCATTGGCATAATAAAAGAGGTCTACGAAAGCTACGGCTTCGAGCCGCTCGAAACGCCCGCCGTCGAGAACATCGAAACGCTGATGGGCAAATACGGCGACGAAGGCAATCAGCTCATCTTTAAGATATTGAAGCGCGGCGAGAAGCTTCGGGAAAGTCTTGAGTCTGGAGTCGAGAGTCTTGAGCAGGAAACTCTGACTCCAGACTCCAGACTCAAGACTCAAGACTCGCTCTCTGATCTTGCCTTGCGTTACGATCTAACCGTACCTCTGGCCCGCGTCGTCGCCAACAACAAAAACAACCTCCCGAAATTTTTCAAACGCTACCAGATCCAACCCGTCTGGCGAGCCGACCGCCCTGCTCGCGGCCGGTACCGTGAATTCTATCAATGCGATGTTGATGCGATCGGTTCAAGTTCGATGGTCGTTGAAGCCGAGCTAATATCGGCCGTTATCCAGATCCTAAAACGGCTTGGGTTCGACGATTTTACGATCAGGATCAATCACCGCGAGATTTTGCGAGACATTCTCGACACAGCCGGAATTCCTGCTGAAAAGCATACGGACGCTTTGGTCGCGATAGATAAACTCGACAAGATCGGTTCCGAGGGTGTTGCAAAGGAACTGTCGGACCGCGGCATTGCTGAATCGGCGTCGAGCATGATCCTGGAGCTTTTTGAGCAGACCCGCGTTATCACCGAGTCGGGAAAAGATGTTAACCGTACCATCGTCAGTAATCTTCTAAACATCGTCAGCCCGGAAGTTCTCGCGGATATTGGGAAGATAGTCCAATATGCCGGTGACGCGACCGTTACGATCGATCCTAGCCTTGCCCGCGGCCTTTCGTATTACACAGGAGCGATCATGGAAGTGAATGTGCCGGACCTGGGCGGCTCGCTTGCGGGCGGCGGGCGTTATGACGGGCTGATCGGGATGTTCGGCAAAGAGCAGATTCCGGCGTGCGGATTCTCGCTCGGACTAGAGCGTATCCTTGTCGTGATGGACGAACGCAACATGTTCCCCACTGAGGTGGCGGCAACCTCAGCGGACGTGATGGTAACGATCTGGAACGACGAAACGGTTCCCGAATCCCTAAAACTGGCCAATGAGTTGCGTTCGCACGGCCTTCGCGTCGTCGTATATCCCGAAGCCGACAAGCCCGATAAACAGTTCAAATATGGTTCACAGATCGGCGTTCCGTTTCTTTGCGACTTAACTCACGAAGACATTCAATCAGGCACAGTGTCGCTGAAAAATATGAAAACTCGCGAAAAGGCAACTGTGCCACGTGATAAAGCTGCCGAAACAATTCTGAATAGTTTCCGCGTAGCGGAGAAATGAATTTAGCCGTGTACTTTAGTACACGGTTAGCAGAAAAATAAGGATTTCTTGTCGCATAGCGACAACTGAAAGGTTCCTCATGATTCAATCGTCGCTGACGCGACGACGCTCAACTCCTTAGCTCCGTGGGTTGAAACCCACGGCTAAATTCAATCGACCGGCTACGCGGCGTTACGAAAATGACCGATCTGTTCATCACCAACTACCACGCCGACGCCCTCGAATCATTTCGTAATTACAAGAAGCTTGCGGAGCGGGCGATCGAGCAGGTTTCGGACGAAGATTTTTTCCATGCAATCGACGCCGAGGCGAATTCCATTGCGGTTGTCGTCAAGCACATCGCGGGGAATCTGAATTCGCGTTGGTCCGATTTTTTGACGACGGATGGTGAGAAGCCTTCGCGGAATCGCGATACGGAGTTCGAAACGGCGGGGGGCACGCGCGAATCACTGATGAAATTTTGGGAAGGCGGCTGGCAGATATTGTTCGATGCAATCGGGCCACTGACCGACGACGATTTCTCCAAAACGATCACCATCCGCGGCGAGCCGCATACAATCGTCGAGGCGATAAACCGACAGCTTACGCACTACGCATACCATATCGGGCAGATCGTTCTGCTGGCAAAGCATTTCAAATCGACAGACTGGAAAACGTTCAGCGTGCCGAAGAACAAATCAGCTGAATTTAATCGGTTTTTAGCGGAAAGGCAGGGCGAGGGCGTTTCGAAAAAGAACCGTCTGGAGGCGCCAAAGGAATTTACCGAGGGAATGAAATAAAAAAGCGAGCCCATCTGGGCCCGCCATGTGTGATTAATTAGTATCTAATGCCGCGGCCGCCTATTCGAACCCGGCTGATGACTTGCGTCCTCGTCCGGCCGTTTGCAAAATAGGTAGTGCGGTATGTTTCACGATACCTGTTTGGACGTTCGGGTCGCGCGATTAGTTCCGATTCCGTCAAGCAAT
>JANNGV010000405.1:0-2779 GCA_031404055.1 Chloracidobacterium sp. | reverse complement strand
ATTCCTGCCCGATGGAGAGACGATCTACTTCAACGCGCTCGGCAAGGACACCGGTTGGGACCTGTGGGCGACGAGTCCCGCCGCCGGGGGCGATGGAAGACAAGCAGGTTACGATCTCGCGGGCGGCAAGTTCACTCACATTTCCATCGAATTTCACGCTCGTCGCTTCGATGAATCCGTGTCCGTGCGGGTATTTTGGCTCAAGCCGAGACTGTAAGTGTTCGCCCATACAGATACAGCGATACGTTGGCAAGATTTCCGGGCCGCTGATGGACCGTATCGATATTCATATTGATGTGCCGGCGGTAAAGTTCAACGAGCTGCGCGGAAAGGGAGTTGAGGCAGGTGAAAGCTCGGAGGTGATCCGGCAACGCGTGAACCAGGCTCGTGACCGGCAGCTTAAAAGATTAAATGGCGAAGGCGTGTTTTCAAATTCGGCAATGTCGCCGAAGCAGATCCGCACATTCTGCGCTCTCGATGCGGAGAGCGAGGCTCTGCTCGAAAAAGCGATGGTTCGCCAGGGATTATCGGCACGGGCACACGATCGCATCCTGAAGGTTTCACGCACGATCGCCGACCTTGCCGGAAGTGAGAATATAGACTCGACTCACATAAGCGAGGCAATTAATTACCGCTCGCTGGATCGTAATTACTGGGCTTAGCGGGCATGAACCGGCAATATTATTTCCAGCATGGCGAGCTTGAAAACTCTATACGCTCGCCAAAACGTTGCTCGTAATCTCTTGCGTAGGCGGTCAGATTGCGCTTTATCTTATTGAAGACATAGCAATAAAAGTCCTCGTTGCTGATGCGTTCCTTCAGGTAGAGCATAGCGTTGACTTCGCTCCAATATTCGCGGCTTTCCCATATCTCGACCGGGGTTCCGCCCATCTGCTGAGCTAAATCGACAAGCTTCTTGTCATTTGTATCCAAGCCGTTTTTCAGGAATATCGAAATATAAACGGGCATCAGCCTGTTTTGCATCTGCAAAACCTCCATGTTCGCCGAAGCGGCCTGATTTACATGCCCGATCTCGTGAGACATTTTGGTGGCGGCAAGAATTCTTTTATTTATAGAATAGGACGTGGCGTCGGACGAAAGGGAATTGAGGACGGGATAATAGATCGGATTCGGATATCCTTCGTCCAGTTCGGAGCCCAGCGTTATTGTTGCGCCGACAAAATTTCCTTCCTTGTCCCAAAGGAATTTATCCGTTCCGGCGCCTTTTCCTCGATCGCCTGAAACTGTGAATGTGAGAATAAAGTTTTTATTGTCGGCATAGCTATCCCATTGCTGACGGCCGAATTCGGTTGACCGCAATTCAGCCTTCCATTTTGCAAATCTGTCCTTGTATTTGCCCGAAACTGCTTCCCGTATGCCTCCATCAGTGGGAGTTGTAATGATAGATACCTGATTTCTGGCCAAAAAAACGTTAAAGAAATAAACCGGTTTGCATCCATCAATGAATGGAGAATGGTTTAGCGGATGATAACCTGTCGAGCGCAATCTATGAAATTCAATGATACCCGGCGGTGTGTAGAACGCGTAAATGCTCGTGGAAGACACGATGCAAATGATAAAAACAAGTAGAAAAGGAGAAACGAGACGCCGCAGGTTCATCGAGAATGCCCTCCGTCTTACACTGTCAATTTTTACTAGTTGTTTGAAGAGAAAATGTTGAAGTTTTAAGTTATAACAACCTTACTTTCGTGTCAAGAATCTACCAGATCGGTGACGGCAAAACGCCGCCCGGCTTTTATTCTATCCGTTACGTCAGTCTTATTGTTCATAGTTTGTCTTTAGCCGATTTTCCACTTTTCGGCGCCCTCAGATGACTTTTAAGCAAAGCGATCATACTGCCGCGCGGCCGCTATGCTGAAAAGGTCTGCCCAATCTTCAGTACTGCCCGCCTAAGTGGACTTAACGGCACGGTTTTGCGAAAATGTTGCAAATCGCAATAATATTAATAAGTCTTCACCTTACTTCGCACAAAGGCTTTGATGATCGCAAATAATCTAATTGGGTTTGAAGACCTGCCGCAGACCGTTCCGCATTTTTGTATCGAGTCGTTCCGGCGAAATAATAAAAAAGACGCGCGTGCCTACAAAATGGGTGATGTGTGGACATATCTCACCGGCACCGAGGTCATTGAGCGGGTACGCCGCATCGCCCTTGGCCTCTCGAGCCTTGGGGTAAAGGCTGGCGACCGCATCGCGATCATCTCCGAAAACCGCCCGGAGTGGTCGCTGACCGATCTGGCGATACTCTCGCTCCGTGCGATCGTCGTTCCTATCTATACAACGCAGGCCGTCGAACAGGTCCGTTATATTCTCGAAGACTCGGGAGCCAGGATGCTTTTTGTCTCGGGCAAAAAGCTGCTCAAGCACGCCGAGTCCGCCATCCAGAGCGTCGAACGAATTGAGAAACTGATCTTTTTTGACGTCGACGCGAAGCCTGAGAATGATAACCGCTCGATCACGCTTGCCGATGTCGAGAAACATGGCGAAAAATCCGGCGATGTCGAAAACTTTGACGACTTGTTGGCAAAGGTCGAGACGAGCGATCTCGCGACGATTATTTACACATCCGGCACGACCGGGGAGCCAAAGGGTGTAATGCTGACGCACGAGAATTTTGTGGCAAGCGTTTCGGCGGTCTCAAAAGGCCTGCCGATTCGTAATACAGACCGTTCGCTCGCGGTTTTGCCTCTGTCCCACATATTTGAGCGAACGGTGTTTTATGTGCTTTGTTCAAACGGTGTTTCTATCCATTATTGTGC
>JANNGV010000404.1:0-2120 GCA_031404055.1 Chloracidobacterium sp. | reverse complement strand
GCAGTAACTGCTAGTTAAGAAGCTAGCACAGCACGGCGTAGACGGTCAATAAATAATTGTTTTAGGATGGCCCAAACACACAGCCGGAATAATGAGTTTCTTTGGCGTTTGGAGACAACCGGGCTAATAATTCATTGCCTTGACACTAAATCACGCTTAACTTACGATTAACGGTGCACAAACCTTCTCAAAGTAATCTCTGGAAAATGGCGAATCTTGAGGCGAATTTTATGGTGGCGAATCGACAATTTAGAGGTGTCAATGTCCGACTTTAGCCTGATGGCTTATGCCCCAATAGGCATAATGTTCCTTGTCGCGATGGGCTTTGCCGTAAGCCAGCTTCTGGTCACGCAGCTTATTGGCCCGCGCAAGCGAACCGCGACAAAGTTGATGCCATATGAGTGCGGCAAGGACCCGGTCGGCGGGGCTCGCGACCGCTTTTCTATAAAGTTCTACACCGTTGCGGTCATCTTCCTTTTATTCGATATCGAAGTCCTGTTCATGGTTCCGTTTGCCGTCGCTTTCAAAAGCCTGATTAGGCAGGAAAATTTGACCGGCATTGCGTACGGCACGATCGCCTTGGTCGAGATTCTCGTGTTCATATCAACGCTTGTAATCGGATACATATACGTCTGGAAGAAAGGCACGTTCGATTGGGGCCTGCAGGCACGTGCCGAAGCCCGAGCGGAAGCCAAGGAAATGGCGAAGAAACGAAGGGCTTCGGAAATGAAAATTGCAGCCTAGGGGGAAGTCTGGAGTCTGAAGTCGAGAGTCTTGAGCAGGAGCAAGATTAAATCGAAGAACTTCCAACTCAAGACTCTCGACTCCAGACTCTCGACTAATTATTATGGGTTTAGAAAATACATTATTCGAATCGCTGCCGGATGTTGTCACGGTTAAGTTGGACGCAGTCGTAAACTGGTCGAGAAAATCAAGCTTATGGCCGGCGACTTTCGGATTGGCCTGCTGTGCGATTGAGATGATGAACACCGTTTCCGCACGCAACGACCTTTCCAGATTTGGGGCGGAGACGTTTCGTGCGTCGCCGCGTCAGGCCGATGTGATGATCGTATCGGGGCGTGTTTCGCGAAAAATGGCCCCGGTGCTTCGCCGAATTTACGATCAAATGCCTGAGCCAAAATGGGTTATCTCGATGGGTGCGTGTGCCACATCGGGCGGAGTTTTTGATAATTACGCGATCGTCCAGGGCGTCGATAAGATCGTGCCGGTCGATATTTACGTTCCGGGGTGCCCGCCGCGTCCGGAAATGCTGGTGCACGCGATCATGATGCTGCAGGACAAGATCATGAACGAATCGGTCAAGGACCGCCGCGACACGTTTGAGCCGGAATCGCGTGTTTCCATTGTTCCCGGAACGCTACCGGTTACCGAGGGCACGGCGCTTGAGCGGGAAACCGAGATCGAAGTAGCACAAAATCAAACATCGCGGCCGTATTCGATACCATCGAGGCACGAGAAACGGCGTTCGTCTTAAAGTTTTTTTCAACGCAGAGACGCCGAGACGCAGAGGAAAAAATCTCAAACTCAGCGTCTCAGCGTCTCTGCGTTGAAAAAGTATTCAAATTTTTTATGACTGAAAAGCTTCATGAGTTTGTCGCAAAATTGAAGGAAGAAAACACGGCGTGGGTTGCCGAAGTAAACGAAGCGTTCGGTGAAGTTACGGTTGTCGTGCCGGGCGAATCGATCGTCGATATTTGCTGGGCGTTGAAGTCCAAACACGGTTTCGATATGCTCGCCGATCTTTGCGGTGCAGATCGCGGACCCGAGGAAGAACCGAGGTTTGAGGTCAATTATCACTTGTTTTCAACTACGCACTACAGCCGGCTGCGATTAAAGGTTTTACTTTCGGAGGACGATCCCAAAGTTCCGACCGTCACGACACTCTGGAAGACGGCCGATTGGCACGAGCGGGAAACATACGATCTGTTTGGGATTGTTTTCGATGGGCATCCTGACCTGCGAAGAATTTTATTACCGAGTGATTTTGACGGACATGCGTTGAGAAAGGATTATCCGCTGCGTGGGTATGAGCCGTACAGCATGAATTAGTCAATCGTGAATCGTAAATCGAATCAGAGAACGATTGACGATTCACGATT
>JANNGV010000403.1:0-6063 GCA_031404055.1 Chloracidobacterium sp. | reverse complement strand
AAAGAGATATCCGCCAGTATTAACTCCGTCTCCGATGATCGTATTATTCGAAGCAAAGCGAGAGGTTATTCCGCTAAATACTGAAACAGCGGCTGGATTTATTCCTACTGTAGAGTAAATTGAGTTAAGTTGAGCAGTTGTAAGTGTGATCAAACGATTTGTGCCCGCAGGATCCCCAGGAGCGGCACCTCTAAATCGCAATTGTCCTTGGCCCACGTGAGCAAGCGGCACAAGAGCGTTTACCGGCTCACCTTCTTGCTGTCGTTGTCCTTCGAACGAATAGAAAAAGAAGAATCTATCTTTGATAATCGGCCCGCCAATTGCACCGCCAAAAACATCTCGAGCCAGACTAGACCGTTCAATACCAGCCAAATTATTAAAAAAGTCGTTGGAAGAAAAGGCGGTCGGACGATAGAAATAGTAAGCCGCTCCACGCAATCGGTTAGTTCCGCTCTTCGTGATTAAGGAAATCTGGGCTCCCGATGAACGTCCCTGAGATGCGTTCGAGTTACTAGTCGAAATGCGAAACTCCTCGACCGCTTCTGCGGTTTGTCTCAAAACCGTATTCTGCCGGGTTTGAAACTGATCTGTACGTCCGCCATTTTGCTGATCGTTAATGTCAATTCCATCCAGCGTTATGTTCGCCTGATCGCTTCTACCGCCAGCAACGTAACCTTCACGAGTTACTCCCGGCTGAAGCGTTAGAAGATCAGCGACATTTCTTAAGTCGGTAGGTAACTGGGTTATCTGCTGAGGTACGAAGTTGTTTCCGAGACTAGCATCCTGCGTATTAACAACCGAATCGATTGTGTTGGCTGTAACGTCAACCACCACATTCACATCTCCGGCCTCCAGTGAAAGATCCACCGTGATCGGTAAATCAACTAAGGCCTGTACATTCGAATTCACCAGCTTCTTAAAGTTTGAAGCCTGAACTTCGATCTTGTAAGTCGCTGCCGGGATGCCCGGAAAACTGAACTTTCCGTCTTCGGAAGTTGTTGATGTTCTATTGAATCCGGTGTTTGGATTCATAAGCCCGACAGTTGCACCGGCTACAACAGCACCGTTCTGGTCAGTGACGGTTCCGCTGATGCCGGTCGTGCCGGCCTGACCAAACGCTTTGCCCGAAAGGCAAATCGAGAACAACGCTAGTGTTAACAACGTGAAGACTTTTGTACTCACAATGCGAAATTTCATAGTTCCTCCTAAGCTAATAAATGGCAGTGAATGTATTTATGAAGGCTACGCTGAAATCAATCAAGGCAATATTCGTTCCAACATTTGGAACCGGCTAAAACGGCAATAAACTCGCTAAAGCTTTAAACTAATGGGCAAAAAATCCAAATTTCCAGATCAAACCTTCTAAAGAAAATTCAAATTTCGGGATTTTTTTAATCGCGAGCATTATACAGTTTTACTCCGTATTGTCCATACAAGGAAAAGCCTAGTTTCATCTGCTGGACAACGTCACCGTGTTTTTCTATTCAGACTTTGTGTTTCCTATGGCGCAGAGGGATCAATGTAGTTGTTAGAAACAGCTATTTAAAACCTAGTAATTTTCTTCTCAATCAGACTCCATTGCCTTTGATAGTTCAGCCTTCACATTCTTGGCGGCGGTTGCTCCCATGCCGGTGGCGGTGCTGATCGTGGGGGCGGTTGGGTTGGCGGCATCGCCGATGGCGTAAGTGCCAGGGGCTGACGTTTCGCAGTTTACGTTGACGAGAATATAGCCGTTTGGGTCGAGCTCGATCTTGTTTCGCAGAAGAGCGGTGTTGGGCTCGACGCCTATTCTGGCAAGCACTATATCAACTTTCAACGACTCGATTTTTCCGGTCACGTTGTCGGCCAATTCAACACTCTCCAACTTTGTACCGCCGCTGATGGAGTTTATCACCGATTCAAACCGGAATTCGATGTTTGGATGGTTTGCCGCGAGTTCAATAAATCCGTCCCTAGCTTTGAATTCGGAACGGCGGTGCGCGACGTAAACCTTCGAAGCATAATCGGCCAGGATCAACGCATTTTCCAACGCCGCGTCGCCTCCACCCGCAATGAGGACCTTTTTGTCCTTGGCTTTTTCTTTCTCTTTCGATCCCGAATCGATCACGCCTTTACCGATGAATTTGTCTTCGCCGGGAACGTTTAATTTCCGCCGCCGCACGCCGGTTGCAATGATCAATGAATGGGCGGTCAGCCTTAATCCACCGTTAGCGGTAACCGACTGAGTGGCCGGATCGATATCAACGATCTCCGCCGACAGCCACATGACGGTTTCCTTTTTGGCAAAGCTCCGCATAAAGATGTCGCGCAGCTCACGGCCGTTGGCGGCTTCAAGACCCAGGTAATTTGTGACAGGATTATAGATCCTGATAAGCTGTCCACCCGGTTCGCTCTCTTTTTCGAAGACGACCGTGTTCAGGCCAAGTTCGACACACCACGTTGCCGCTGAGAGGCCGGCCGGTCCGGCGCCGACGATGATCACATCCGCATCGACCTTTTTTTTACTCATAGACCGTTACCCGCAAACCCCTTAGTTACAACTTTTTGTCATTTCCAATTGCCAAATTTTGTCATAAATCGGTCAAAAAGATTGAGATGGCTAAGGATAAAATTCGCACCGGAATTTGATTCTATCGCAATTAACGTCAGTAAATCGTGCAGTTTAACGATTTTTTGCGGAAAATCCAGGTTTGGCATTTATTTTGCTAATTGAAGATTGGTCGAACGCCCGCGCTGTCAGATCGGCGTTTCAATCCGCAACCATCTTCGAAACACAATTCAGCTCAACGACAAATTTATGAGATTAGAAATCGAACAAGATCAGTCGCCGATCCCGTTTACCGAAAACGCTAATGCGGAAACCAGCAATGATAACCGCGTATCCGAGGCGGCCGAATACCTCCGCGAAGGTATCAAGGCGGCACAATCAGGAAATCGCGTGGGTGCCAGAAGCTCTCTCCTGCGTGCGGCGGAACTTGATCCGCGAAGCGAAAGTGCCTGGCTCTGGCTTTCATCGATCAGCGAATATCCCGAAGAGCTTTTTGTATTTCTGACCAACGTTCTCGAGATCAATCCGCAAAACGCCCGTGCGTTGGAATGGGCCTCGGCGACGAAATCGCTGCTCGCAAAGAATTTCGTCCAACGCGGGATAGACTCCGCCGAAGCAAATCAGCCCGACGCCGCCGCACAGTATTTTAATCAGGCTCTCGAATATGACGAGCAGAACCCAATGGCGTGGCTGTGGCTTGCATCGCTCTCGGATTCGAACGAAGGCAAGATCACATATCTTGAAAAGGTTTTGGAATTCGACCCGGAGAACGAGTCGGCACTAGCGGCCTATACGGCGGCCCGCAACAGCATTCGCGCAAATCTGCTGGCCGAAGCAAGAACCGCTGCCGTGGCCGGAAACAGCACCGAAGCCCATGAGCTGCTCAACGCAATATTGGCCGAAGAGCCCGATGCGGAAGACGCGTGGGTCCTAAAATCACATCTGGCGAATGGTTTTGAAGAGAAGATTGAAGCATTTAGACGTGTCCTAGAGATAAATCCGGACAATGCGAGCGCAAAGGCGAGCCTCGAATCGTTAACGTCGATCATGGATGCCGTGGCGCCGAAAGTTTCGGAAGAAGTTGTCGAAGAAACAGCGGCACCGGTTGATGTTCTTGAAGAATTTGCTGAACCGATTGCCGACACGGACCTTCCGGCATGGATGCACTCCACCGTTGAAGAGGCCGCGTATGACGGAACAATCCAAGTAAGTTATTCCGACGATGCCGCGGTCGAAGAAGAGGCCGCCTACAGCCCCGCCGAATTTGTCGACACCGATTCGGAAAGTGAGTTTGAGCCGGTAGACGACTCTGCAGTTCAAAGTTTTGCACCCGCTGAGACAGTGGATGAACCGGAAGCGCCGGCGGAATTTACACCTGAGGCCGATAACGATTCGGTGGAAGCTGAAACGGAACCGGCCGTGCACGAAGAGGTCGAAGAGATCACCTACGAACTTGCCTCTGAAACGGAAACTGAGACGCCGGCAGCTTTCGATTCAACGGAAGTCTACGATAATGAGATTCACGAGTCTGCTGAATTTTCGGCATCGGAGCCAACGCCATTCTCGAATGATGCCTCTAAGACTGACGACTATCCAACGCTCGTTTCGATCAATGTCGATCCGGACTTGCTCGCGGGTTTACAGAATTTCGATTTGGCCGGCGAAGCTCCTGAGAAAGCGCCTGAACACGAAGGCAGCGTCGATACCGAAATGCCGTTCGGTATGACGATGATCGGCGGAAAGATCCCAGCGCCCGCAACGAGCGAAGGCTTTAATGTGCCGTTCGATATGACGATGTTCGGTGCAAATATCCCGATGCCAGCGGGCGACTTTGAGCAGATGATACCGGAAGCTCCGACGGGATTTGAAACCCGAATCGTATCCCGCGGTGACACGCCGAGAGTTATTCAACCAACCGCACCGTGCTCATTCTGCAATTTCGAAAATGACGTTCAGGCCATTGCGTGTCACGGCTGCATGGCCGTGCTCACGCTGGCCGATCTGGAAATGCTGCTTGCTAACCATCATGCCGACAAGCTCTTGCTCCGCCAGGCGGTTGAACGAATGGAGGGCGAGCGGTCGTCTCGCGAATTTGGCGAAGCAGATCTGACGATGCTAGGCATCGGCCACCTCAATCTGCGAAATCTGCAGTACGGCTACAACTATTTGCTCGAAGCTTCGCACCTCAATCCGAACAACGTCGTGCTGGGCAGTCAGGTAAACGCCCTCCTGATCAGGCTCGAAGAAATAAAGCAGCAAGATCAGGCGCACGAATCGATGACCAAGGGAAAAACGATCCTTGTTGTCGATGACAGCCCGACGGTCCGCAAGCTCATCGCCGGCAAGCTCGAAAAATGCGGCCATGACGTGTTCTGTTCCAATGACGGAGTTGAAGCAATGGAACGGCTCGAGGATCTGCGGCCCGATCTTATTCTGCTCGATATTACGATGCCGAGAATGGACGGATATCAGGTTTGCAAACTGATCCGGAGCAACTCAGCGACGAAGGATGTTCCGGTTGTAATGATCTCCGGCAAAGACGGATTTTTCGACAAGGTCCGCGGCCGTATGGCCGGAACATCCGGCTACATCACCAAACCTTTCGGCCCGGAAACCTTGATGAAAGCGGTCGAATCCTACCTCAATGGTGGAGCAGCGTAATTCCCCAAAACGATGAACGCCCTCGAACAAGAAACAGATCTGCTTTCTTCGGTTGAACTATCTAATCACGCCTTTGCATCCGTTCGCGATGAACGGCCCGCGGGGGAGTGCGAAAAGTTCGTGGCATTTATGTTGGGAAGCAGTGTCTACTGCATTTCTTCAAAGGCGGTGGTTGAGGTAGTGCACCCGCTTCCGGTCGCTCCGCTGCCCAATGCGCCTTCGTCGATAGCCGGCATTGCCGCCTTCAAAGGCGACGTGATCGCCGTCGTCAATATTAAATGCATGCTCGGTCTTGGAGAGACGAACGCGACCAATAAGAGCAAGCTCGTCATATTGCATGCGGGCGCGAAGAACACGCAGTTCGCCGTTCCGGTCGATTCAATGCACGAACTGATCTCGGTGTCACCCGATGCGGTCACGGTCGATCCAAACGCGGCCGCTGGCGGCATTGCCAAGCTCGTCGAGTTTGAAAGCAATGTTATCAACATGATCGATACCGACATCCTGTTTGAAAAATTAGAACAAAGCATTACTTAGTTTTACTGCGGAGCAGCAAATGGCGGAACGATCAAACGAATTCATGCTGAATACACTCAGGGGCAAGATATGGCTGGCCGTAATTTCGCTTGCCGTAATTAACTGCGTGGTGGGCATGATCGCCTTCTTTGCCATTTCGTTTTTCATGCTAAGTTCGTTGGTCACGGTGTTGACTACGGTGTTTTCTTCGGCATTTACGACGGTTATGTTTGCCTGGTGGATGTCGAAGGTATTCATGGGGCCGATCGACAAGGTCAATCTGCTCGCCAAAAGCATCGAGAGAAGCCCCGGCATGTCGTTGCCGAAAACGACCGGTT
>JANNGV010000402.1:0-4596 GCA_031404055.1 Chloracidobacterium sp. | reverse complement strand
CGTGGGACCCGACGGCAAGACGTTCATGGAGCGCACGGAATCCGGGCTGCCGAGGACGGAAACGGGCGCGCTGCCCGGGGCGTCGAAGCTGCTGTCGTGGGTGCCCGGCCGCGGCCTCGACATCCACCGCGCCAACGTCGGCAAGCGCATTCCCGCCGGCAAGTACCTGAACTGGCAGTTGCACTACAACCCCACCGGCAAGCCCGAGAAGGATCGCTCGCGCCTCGGCATCTGGTTCAACAAGGTGCCGGTCACGCACGAACTGCTGATCCGCCAGGCCGGCGACCCGATGGCCACCGACAAGAGCGGCCTGTCGCTCTACCGCGCCGAGGTAACGCAATACAACATCGGCGGCAATCGCGTGTTCGCAAACACCGGAGCGAATAATGTATTTGTCGGTGCCGGAACGGGAGTTGGCGGCAGCGGAAACTCTTTCTTTGGAGCAAACGCTGCTGGGGCAAACACAACGGGAACGAATAATACCGTAGTTGGCTTCGATGCCGAGGTTGGAAGCGGGAATCTATCGAATGCGACTGCAATCGGAGCGAGCGCACGGGTCGACCAAAGCAATTCGATAGTCCTTGGCGGCATCACGGGCACCAACGGCGGAACTAGCACGAGCGTTGGAATCGGTACGACAACACCGAAGGCGAGACTCGATGTTACTGGCGGCAGCATTCTGGTTGGTTCACCCGGTCAGGGCATTATTCTTAAATCTCCTGATGGTCTGACATGTAAGCTGTTTACTATCACCAATGCCGGTGCTATGGATTTGGCTACCGTAACCTGTCCGTAGTTTTTGCGGCAATGTCTTCGAATCAATCGCAATGTTTGTGTTTAGTTTTCCATCGATTTTGGTGTGACACGAATGAAAAAGAGCATTATATTAATTTTCGTTTTGTCGATCATGGCGTCCGCCCAATCTGGCGGGCCGTATGTGATCACAAAGTCGGTTATCTCCGGCGGCGGCGGCAGAAGTACGGGTGGAAACTTTACATTGGACGGATCGTTCGGCCAACCCTTGACCGGAAGCAGCAGTAGCGGAAATTTTGCTCTCGGCAGCGGATTCTACGGCGGTGGCGGTGGATCTACTCCTACCCGCAGGCCTTTCGATTATGACGGTGACGGCAGGTCGGATCTATCGGTCCGGCGTCCTTCAACCGGTTTGTGGTATATCCTGCGCGGAACGGCCGGTTACATGGTGATGGAATGGGGCATTTCGACTGATCGGGTGACGCCCGCCGATTACGACGGTGACGGAAAAACCGATGTCGCCGTGTTTCGACCGTCTAGCGGTACTTGGTTTTGGTTCAATTCAGCCAGCCAGACATTTCAGCAGGACAATTGGGGAGCAACCGGCGATCTTCCCGTTCCGGCTGATCACGACGGGGACCGTAAAGCTGATCTGGTGGTATTTCGCCCTTCGACAGGCACGTGGTATCGCAAATTCAGTGCTGACAGTACATTTTCAGTCGTTACCTTTGGCACTCCCGCCGACAAACCGGTGGTCGGCGATTATGATGGTGACGGAAAGGCGGATATTGCCGTTTATCGGACGACTGACAGCACTTGGTATATCCTGAAGACAGGCTTTGGCTTCTTTGCCCAAACATGGGGACAGCCGGGCGACATACAGGCCCCGGCCGACTTCGACGGTGACGGCTCAACCGATCTTGCCGTTTTCCGCCCATCAACCGGCCAATGGTTCAGAAGCATGAGCACCAGCGGTTTTAACGTAACTTCTTGGGGAGTAAACGGCGATGTTCCCGTGCCGGCGGATTACGACGGTGACGGTAAAGAAGATATTGCGGTTTTCAGGGCTTCGAATGCGACCTGGTATGTTATTGGCTCTGGCACCGGAATCCTCGTCAACACATTCGGTACGAGCGAAGACGTTGCGACCCAATCGTCTTTCATCTATTAGACGCTGTAGCGGACATCGCAACCGCGGCGTCCGCCTTAAAAGAATTAATATTACAATACGGTAAAATGCTTCATCGTATTCGTGTTTACCCGACGACTCGCACTACGATCATCGTCATATCGTCATGCTGTTTTGCACCGTCGGCGAATTGGTCGGCGGCGGCTACGATGTGAACAAGTATCTTTTCGGACAGCTTACCGTCAAGCGTTTTTAATTCTTCAAGTAAGGCATCCTCGCCCCATTCTTCTTCTTTCGGGTTCATTGCCTCCGAGATTCCGTCGGTAAACCCGACCAGCATGTCGCCGAGCACTAACTGAATATTTCCTTGATCGTAATGCACTATCATCGAAGGCAGCATTCCGACGACCGCTCCGCCCACTTCAAGCTTGATCACTTCAACATCTTCGCCGCTGCGCCGAAGCAGAAACGGCGGATTGTGACCAGCGTTGACATAGCTCAGCTTTCTATTTGAAGGATCGTATTGTGCATAAAAGAAAGTCGCGTATCGGTTGGTCGTCGAGGCCTCGTAAACAAGTGTGTTGACATGGGTCATCAGCCCGGCGATATCGTCGCCCGAATGTATCGCCTGGCCGCGAAGCGACGCCTGCAGGCTGGCCATCATCAAAGACGCTCCGATTCCCTTACCCGAAACATCGCCGATCGCGATTCCGAATTTTCCGTCGGGCAGCTCCAGAAAATCGTAATAGTCGCCGCCAACCCCAAGTGCGGGCCGGCATGCACCGTAATATTCCAGGCCTTTGACCTTCGGCAACTCCTGCGGAAATAACCGCTCCTGCACTTCGCGGGCGATCTCAAGCTCCGCGTTCATGCGTTCTTTCTGCGCGGCTTCCTTCGCAAAAGCTTCGGTTAAACGCGAGTTTTCAAGGGCAAGCCCAGTCTGTGAAGCGACGGATCTCAGCAACCTCAGGTCGCTTGCCGTGTACGGCTCCTCGGAGCGCTTCGGGCTCAGGCTGATGATCCCGGACAGTTGGTTCTTTACGGCGAGCGGCAGCAGGATCTGAGAGTTTAATTCGCGCAATTGGTCCTGATCAGAGAGCGACATGGTCGGCGTCGATGTCACCTCCGTCATGTCGTCATACAGGACAATATGCTGATTATTGCCGAGTTTTTTGATCGACTTCGAATCTCCGCTAAGCGAAACTACGGGTGGTGTATCAAAACCAAGCGCATAAGCCGGGACAAAGTTCGCTCCATTCTTCATCAGCAGGGCTACCTGCGGTACATGAAGAGATTCGCTGATCCTGCTGGCGACGGTTTCGAGCAGCGGCTTAGTCTCGATCATTGTCCGGACGTCGTCGCTCAGCTCCGATAAAATCATCTCCGCGTTATAAGCTTCACGGAAAAAACGCTTGTCAATCCACAGCCGCAGCGGCTTCGCTAGCATATCCACCAGCGGCACAAGAGCGATGCCGCCGACGATGAATGCTATCTGCGTCGAAAGGCCCGCCCCGTAGGCGTTGATCGACCATCGCACGAGCAATCCGATACCCAACAGAAGCAGAAGCTGTATGACCCTAACGCCGCCTTTCGCCAGTCCATATTGGAGGCCTTGCCTGATAACAACGCTGACATCCATCGCCCGATAAACGACGATGACGTACGCCATAGTTAGCGGAAACAACAGCATTAACAGGAGGGCCGTCAGTCCGATCCAGAACGGCACGATTTCAAAAAAGCTGCCCTCTTTCTGAGTAATTATCCGGTAAATGACTAGGAGAAACGACGGCGTTATGGCGAGAGAAGTGCCATAGAGCATTACCCGCAGCCGGCGTTTTGCGTCAGGATTCTGCGTTGTGCCGGATTTATAACCGAGGGCGGCGAAAAATAGCCCTATCGCGATCATATTCACGAAAAAGCCAAACACGCCATACGCGTTCGCCAGCGGTGCGATAAAACGAAAAAGATCGATTCCCGTATTTACGCGGAGGAGCCCGAAAAGGGTTAAAATAACTTGGAAACAAAGTGGAATGATCAGCAGCCACTTCACCCATGGAAGCTTTTTGTCCAAAGCCCACCGCTCGGGAAAATAGATGCCGAAAAGCAGCATCGCCAACGCCCATCCGGCAAAAAAGATCTTTTGATAAGCACCGGTAATGGTCGTGCCTTCCCAGTGCATTTCAAGGCTCAAAGCACTTAAGCCTAGAAGAACAAAGAGCAATATCCACGCAAGCGGGTCAGCGGGACGAACGAAGAGCACCCAGAATCCAAGCAGAATACAAAGCGTCGGCAGCACGTAAACAAAGATAAAACCGGCAACAAAGCCGGTGTAAAACGTAAAGTTTTTCTCGATTCCGATCGGGACAACAGTTGCATCGAACGACTCGCGGCTTCCGTCCGGCAGCGCCCTGGACATTGTCAGGACGATCAGTTCGCCGCCACGCATCTTCGTCATCTCTTCGTTAAAAACAACATTTTTCTCGTCAAGCTCACGCCCGTTAAAACTTTCGATACGGTCACCCTGCTTGACCCCGGCTTTTTCCGCATCGGGTTTTACCCCGTAAGCTCTGCCGTTAAGATAAACGAACGGAAGCTTTGCTTCGCGGAGTCCGCGGCCCTGAATCTCTCGGATTTCCGCGAAATGAAGAAATAACGCCGAGATCGCAAACGCGAAGAGCAGCACGATTGGGATGTAAAGAAGCGTTTTTCTTGTC
>JANNGV010000401.1:0-4378 GCA_031404055.1 Chloracidobacterium sp. | reverse complement strand
TGGCTGGATGACGCCGGTTGCCGCAACTGACATAGCTTCGCTGGAGAGAGTCTCGCCGACAATCTCGATCTTGAGGCCGATTTTTTCAACTTGGTCGGGTTGGAGCGTGACCGTCTGTTCCCCGGATGTTTCCGAAGTTTGCGGGTTGTTGCCATCGCCGAAGGTCACCGTTCGCGGCGGTTGTACGACCTGTCCAGTGTCCCGGCCACGCAAAAACCAAAAGCCCAACGCTCCCATAACCAAGACGCCGATCACCGCAGATGCGATGTATAGTGGTTTGCGGTTTAACATTGGTTTCGAGCCGTCGATTACTTTGCTGTCCGCAGCCTCCCCAATGATTTCTTCGTTGTTTTCTTCGCTCATTTCTTTTTTAGTTCGGGCGAATTTGTAGCCCTCATGATCTCAATGTTCGCAGTGTATGTTTCGAATTGGGCATCGATAAATTCGTTCTCGACGTCCAGAAAGCGACGTTCCTCGGCAATGTAATCGAGCAAACTTCGCGAACCGAGTTCGTAGGTTTGCCAGATGACCTGCAAATTCGCGTTGGCCTGATCGCGGACGCCGTTTTGAAAGATGGAAAGCGAACGCGCCGCGCGGTTATAACTTGCAAAGGCCGTCGCGACTTCGCGGCGGATGGTTAGCTCACCAAACTCGATGCGGCGGCGGGCTGCTTCTCGTTCAAAGATCGCTGCTTCGACTGCTCCCTGATTTCTATTTCGAACCGGCAACATGATCTCGACCCCAAAAGTGAAGAATCGAAAGACCTCCTGAATGGGCCGCAATACGCCGTGATCGTCAAAGCCGCTCAGCATAAAGCTCGAATTCATTCGCTGGTAACCTGCCTTTAGGCCCGCATCGAGTCGGCCTTCGGACTTTGCCTGTTCGATCTTTGCGATGGCAAGTTGCTCAACTGTTCTAACACCTTGCAGGTCAGGACGTTCACGCAATGCGTAATCGGTTGAGCCGGAAATTGAAGGTGTCGTTGCGATGAGGTCATTGAAATCGCCACGGAGACGCATCGGTCCCTCCGGTCTCATTCCGATCATATTCCTAAGTTCGAACATTGCTGTTTCGATCTTTCCTTCGGACGTTTCGCGAATCGATTGCAATCGATTGACCTCGACAAGAAAAATGTTTTGTTCAAGCGGAGCGGTTTTTCCTTCGGTAACTCTGGCTGCAACCAGCTCGAAGCCTTGTTTTGCGGTGACGATTGTCTTTTCTGTAACGTCGAGTTTTTTGATCGCGGCCAAAGCCTCGCCAAATTTGAGACGAACTTCAGCGGCAAGCAGGCGTTCTTGATTCTCAATTGCCAACTCCCGGATTTCCAACTCACGTTTGGCCACAGCAATACGAGCGCCGCGTCGTCCGCCAAGCTCAAGCGGTAGCGTCACTTCTGCCATCTGATTGTTGTCCGCACCACCGATCTGCTTCGCACCGCTTGCCATTAGCGTCGGATTTGGTCGCAGCCCTGCCTGTTTGACCATTGCCCGCGATGCTTCAACTTCCTTACGCATGGCTTGTAGCTCACCGTTATTTTCAATAGCAAGAGCAACCACCTCGTCTGCGGTTGTTCCGTTTTGAGAGTCAAGATACAAACGCACGGACGAATCGGGTTTCTGCGAGGGCGGAATCGTTTGGGCATCGGTTGTTTGGATAAACTGAAAGACCAGAGCGAAACCGAGCGCTAGCGATAAAGTTGATTGAGGTTGTCTTTTTTTACCCTTCATCTTTCTCAAACTTTTCGCCTACTATCTGATCCAATTCGCGCAAACGGAGCCAATAAAAGATCACTGGCATTACAAACAAAACAAGGAACAAGCTCGACATCATTCCGCCGAATACTGGCGTTGCCAGAGGCTTCATCACTTCCGAGCCAGCACCCGTGCTCCACATGATCGGCAATAATCCCGCGATGATCGTTGTTACCGTCATCACCTTTGGTCTGAGACGCAGCAACGCTCCTTCGGTAACGGCTTCGAGCAAGGTTTCCCTCGTTAGCCGGCCAAGTTCTTTCTTTTTTCGCTCGACCGCTTCTTCCAGATAAACCACCATAATAATTCCCGTCTGCACCGCCGCGCCGAAAAGAGCGATGAAACCTACCCAGACGGCAACCGAAAAGTTGTATTGGAGCAGCCAGAGAAGGTAAACGCCTCCAGTCAAGGCAAAAGGCACTGCCAGGAGAACGTGAACAGCTTCGAGAAATGAGTTATACGTCACATAGAGCGTGCCAAAAATAATGAGCAGAACAATTGGAACGACAATTAACAGGCGCCCGCGAGCGCGTTCTTGATTTTCATACTGCCCGCTCCAGGCAATGTAATACCCGCTTGGCATCGCAACCTGATTTGAAATTGCTGTTTTCGCTTCCTCAACAAAGCTCCCGATGTCTCGCCCGCGCACATTCATCAAAACCGTTCCGCGCAAAAGTCCGTTTTCACTGTTTATCATTGCCGGACCTTCAACCATTCGAATCTCGGCAAGATTTGCGAGCGGAACTGTCGCACCCGAGGACGCGGCAATCGGAATATTGCCTATAGCTTCGGGCGTAGAGCGATATTCGGGCGCGTAGCGAACGCGAATCGGAAAACGCCGCCGTCCTTCGATGGTTACGGAAAGATTTGTTTCACCGATACCTTTTTCAATTGCGTCCTGAATTGTTTTCGTATCAATGCCGTATCGTGCCGCCGCCTGACGGTTAATGTCAATGTCGATGTACGGGGCACCGCCGATCTGTTCCGGATAAACGTCCGCCGCACCCGGCACTTTTTTCATGACATCCGCAAGATTTCGGGAAACCTCTTCGAGAGTGTCTAATTCGTTACCAAAAACCTTGATGCCGAGCTGCGAGCGCATTCCCGTGGAAAGCATCTCGATTCGATTGATAATCGGCTGCGTCCAGATGTTTGTTACGCCCGGCATTCTTAGAGCCGCGTCCATTTCGGCAATCAATTTTTCCCGTGTGATCCCAGCACGCCAATCGTCCATTGGTTTCAAATGAACGATCGTTTCGTTCATATTTACCGGGGACGGGTCGGTCGAGGTTTCCGCCCGCCCGGCCTTGCCGACAACCCAGGCGACTTCGGGAAAAGTCTTGATAATCCCGTCCTGACGGCCCATAATGCGGGTCGCTTCGTCGAGCGAGATCGCCGGGTCCGTTACCGGCATAAACATCAAATCGCCTTCATTTAGAGGCGGCATAAACTCCGAGCCGATGCGCGTGGCGAGAAACGCCGCACTCAACAAAAGCGCGAATGCTATCGAGATCGTCACCAAACGACGGCGCAAAGCGGCAAGCAAAACAGGCTTATAAACCGCCCGCAAGAAACGCATGATCGGATTCCATTCCTCCGGGTGCAACTTCCCACCCAAGAAAAATGTGCAAAGCACAGGAACAAGAGTGATTGCCATAACTGCCGCCGCAACCATCGCAAACGTTTTGGTAAATGCGAGCGGGTGAAAGAGTTTTCCTTCTTGTCCGGTGAGGGCGAAAACCGGAATAAACGCCAAAACAATGATCGCCATCGACGCAAAGATAGGTCGCCCGACCATCTTGGTCGATTCGAGAACCGCCTGCCAGACGGCGCGTTTGTCTTTTGTGTCGATGCCCTTGCTTTCAATCGCTCGATACGCATTTTCAGTAACGACAATGCCGGCATCGACGAGATCCGAAATCGCTATCGCAATTCCCGCGAGCGACATGATATTCGACGTGATGCCGAAATATTTCATAAACAAAAACGATGTCAGAACCGCGAGCGGAAGAGGGATAGTTACTACGAGAACGGAGCGAAAATGCGCGAGAAAAATGAGGTTGGCGAGAGTTACCAGTATCAGTTCTTCGATCAGGGCCCAGCGCAGTGTGTCGGAGGTGCGTTCAATAAGTTGCGTCCGGTCGTAGAATGGAACTAATTGAACTCCTTTTGGCAAGCCAGGTTTTAATTCTTCGACCTTTTTCTTGACGGCCTCGATAGCTTCCAATGCGCTTACGCCATAACGCGCAATGACCACGCCCCCGACAGCCTCCTTGCCGTTTTTGTCCAATGAGCCGGTGCGAAAAGCGTCGCCGAGTTTTACTTCAGCAATATTTTTGACATAGATCGGGGTGCCGTTTCCGGCACCAACTACGATATTTTCAACATCGGCGACCGATTCGACCAGACCGATTCCGCGCACGATGGTCCATTGTCCGGCTTGCTCCACGACATTGCCGCCGACATTGTTGTTTGACCGTTCGACCGCCTCAACGACCGTTGAAAGTGGCAGGTTATAGGAGCGTAACTTGTTCGGATCTACGTCAATTTGATATTGCTGAACATATCCACCTACACTTGCGACTTCGGCAATACCCGGAACGGAATTGAGCTGGTAACGTACAAAC
>JANNGV010000400.1:0-21053 GCA_031404055.1 Chloracidobacterium sp. | reverse complement strand
CGTCCTCGTCCGCGGGCCGTGGATAGACGAATTTATCGAAGAAGTCTGCCAGTTTCCAAATGCCAAACACGACGATCAGGTTGACGCGGTAAGTTTGGCGGTAAATATGATCGAGACGAGGAAATATGGAACGCTGGGGTGTTGAAGAGGTCACGCACGGCGAGGTGCTGAATCGCTTTTTGAATGAGCTGGGCTATGAAACCGATCCGGCCTGGCAAAGCCAAGTCCGGCGTAATGTTTCGACCACCTACAATGTCAAAACGTATTTTATTACTGCCTTGACAAACCTTATCGGCAGTAAGTTCACCGCCACGCACATGACCTTTGGCGCCGTTCATGAAATGACGACCGCGCAAAGCTATCGTAGATTGATGGAATTGTCGGACCATCCGGTGCTGCGAATGATCCTGCGAGGGATTATTCGGGAAGAATCAGCCCATACGCAGTTTTACTGGAGCGTTGCCCGCCTCGAATTGCGTAAGAATGAGTTTGCCCAAAAGCTGGCGAGGTATGTGATCGAACATTTTTATTATCCTGTCGGTCAGGGATCTAAACCAAAGGCTGAGGCTGAGCACACGATCGCGACGCTTTTTGCCGATGACGGCGGCATGGAAGGTTTGGAAACGACCATTACACAGCGTGTCCAGCAGCTTCCGGGCTTTGATAACGTAACAAAAGTTACCGACACCATCGGCCGCATTTGCCGTGAAAACACGACGCATCTCGTTACGACCTAAAGCTTTTTATAATACTCGACGCCTTCCTTCAACTCAACTTCGACCTTTCCTTCCGATTCGGCATAATCCAGATGAGCAACCGCTTCCGAGATCGCCAGAAAACGATGAACATCGTTGTCGAAAGACTTATTGAACAAAACCCGTGCAAGCTCAAACGCCGTAATGCCGTCTCGCGGTACAAGTGATATGACGCGTTTTTGCCTTTCATCTATCGCCCGCACATATCGGTTAAATATCTCCTCAAAATCCGTCACCGGCTCGCCGTGTCCGCCGTAAGCCAACGTTGGTGAATAGCTTCGAAGCTTGGCAAGGCTGACAAGATATTCCGCGAGCGATCTAAAGCGTTTATTCGGATTGATCGGATCAGGCGACAGGATCGGATTCGGCGTAATTCGCTTGAGAACGCAATCGCCGCATATCAATGTGCGATTCGCTTCGCGGACGAATGAGCACGAGCCGGGCGTATGTCCGGGCGTGTGCAGGACCTTCAGGCTGCCGCTGGTAAATTCAAGCTCCATCTCATCCGACAGCGGGCTGAATCCGCCTTCTTCGAGCGAATCGGTCAGCAAACTGATCTCGCCGTAAAGTAAGCGCATCTCTTCAAAAACGGCATTCGGCACGCCGGATCGCAGGAGCAGCATTCGATTCTGCTCCTGAGCAAGCCGTCCGAAAAGATGACCCGTTTCCCAATCGTGAACCAATATCTCGGCATCCTTCGCTTCGTCACGAACGCGTTTAGCCAGACCGCAATGGTCCTCATGTGCATGCGTAAGCACGATCCGGCGAATGTCCGAAAATTGGACGCCGTTTCCTGCCAACTTCTCGCGCAAGGCCATTGCCGCTTCATCGGTCTTCGGCCCGACGTCGATCAGCGTTATCGGATCTTCCCGGATCAAATAAACGTTTACATCGCCAACATAAAATGGCGTCGGGATCGAGATCGGGATAATGTTCATTAGTTGCGATTTTCGATTGTAGATTTGCGATTGTCAAAACCACGACACTGCACGGAAGCAAATATTCAACTATACTTCTAAGAGATCATGAAATCGCAAATCCCAAATCACAAATCGACAATCGTAATCGCCGGTGCCGGGCCTGCGGGAACCAGCCTGGCAATTCGGCTTGCGCTCCAAGATTTTGATGTGACGCTGATCGAGCGCGAAACGTTTCCGCGGCATAAGCTGTGCGGCGAGTTCATTTCGCCCGAATGTTTGCCGCATTTCGAAGATCTGGGCTTGCTGGACGAAATGCTTTCCGCCGGCGGCGAACGGATCACCGAAACCCGCTTTTACGCTCCCGGAGGCCGCAACTTTGGCGTATCAAGCGGCTCGTTCCACGGCGAAGGGTTTGCCCTCAGTTTAAGCCGGGATGAAATGGATATGCTCCTCCTCGATCGGGCAAAGGCTCTTGGCGTAAAGGTATATGAAGATTCAAGTGTGAGCGCAATCTCCATAACTAAAGGGCGGGCTGAAAACTTGACGGCCAGGCGCGGAAACGGCGAAAGATTCGAGATTGCCGCCAACCTGTTTATCGACGCAACCGGAAGATCGCGTGTTCTGTCAAAACTCGTCGAAAAGCAAAATCAACACCGGAATCAACGGGCCGCTGAGCAACGCTCTTTATTTGTTGGATTTAAATCGCATGTGAAGGGAGCCACTGTAGAAAATGGATCTTGCGAGATATATCTTTTCCCCGGCGGATACGGCGGATTGTCGCCGGTACAAATTGGTGTTGCCAATCATTGCTTTCTGGTTAGATCGTCAATCGCCCGCGAATTTGGCGGTGATGCCGGCAAGATAGTTGCGAACGTCGTCTTTCGCAATAAGCGAGCGGCCGAAACCTTAAAGAATGCCGAACCCGTTATCGACTGGCTGGCGGTTTCGGTCGATGGCTTTGGACGAAATGAGCCAAGCCGGACGGCAAATCTGTTATCCATAGGCGATTCCGCCGCTTTTATCGACCCATTTACGGGGAGCGGAATGCTAATGGCCTTTCAAAGTGCGGCGTTGCTTGCGGAATCCATTGTTCTGCACCATCATTCACCGGCATCAATTCGGGAATCTTATCAAACGAAATACGAAAACTATTTTGCCCGGCGCCTCTCGTTTTGTTCGGTCCTTCGGCGTGCGGCGTTCGTCCCCCATCTTCCGACGCTGGCGATCTCGCTTCTAAATTTAAGCAAACGCGGCCGCGAGCTTTTGGCCGATTCGACCCGGTCGCCGAAGCTGAGGTGGCCGAAAATTCGCTGAAAAGTTATTAACGCATAATGTTTACTTGCCTTCGCGCCCGAATTGAGATAAAACCTTCAAAGCATATCAAATCGAAAAAGCAGTCTGCGTCGCCGATAATCAAAAACTCAATGTCATCCATATCTTGATTTGGCGCAATATCTACCTCACTCCGGATATTGAATTTTCGCGGACTGCGTTCGAAAAAGAATCGTAAGAGCAAAGGAGAAAAACAAATGGGAGCAGTTACCTCAAAAATTTCCGAATTTAGCCGAAAGTGCGCCTGGATGGCGTTGGTTGTTACGCTAAGCGCCGTTACGACCCTTGGTCAGGCACAGGCCACCGCCGCTGACCTGTCCGGTGCTGTCGTTGACCCGAATGGAGCGGTCGTGCCCGGAGCAACCGTTACGGCGAAGAACATCGGAACGGGAATAACCCGTTCAACAACCACTGGCGATGACGGCTCGTACCGGCTGATTGCATTGCCGCCGGGCGAATATGAGGTAACAACCGAGGCTGCCACATTCAAGAAAGTATCGATCTCGCCGGTCCGCCTTACGGTTGGCCAAAGCGCCGAGCTTCGTATCAATATGGAGATCGGCGGCCAGGACCTCGTTGTAAATGTTTCGGGCGACTCGGTTGAGTTGATCGAAACGACCAAAACCGCGATCTCGACGACGATCGACGAGGCCAGGATCGAGAATCTGCCTATCAACGAAAGAAGCGCGACGGGCTTTGCCCTGACCATCTCGACGGTAGGCCGCGATAATGGCCGCCCAGTCGGCCCTGCACCGACATCGGGCTTGAACATCGGCGGTCAACGGGGGCGTTCAACGCTCGTTCAGGTTGACGGTGCCGACTTTACCGACAATTCGATCAACGCCGCCCGCTCGACCGTTTCGCAGGAAGCCGTTCAGGAATATCAGGTAACGACAAACTCGTACCTGCCCGAATTCGGCCGTGCAACCGGCGGTATCGTAAACGTTGTGACGAAAAGCGGAACGAATGACTTTCACGGCAACGTATTCGGCTTTATCCGCGACAAGAGCATACAGGCACGCAACGCGTTTGCGCCCGTCATCGAGGGCGATCCGAACATACGCCCGCCCTATACGCGTGTTCAATACGGATTTACATTCGGCGGTCCGATTATCAAGGAAAAGACGTTTTTCTTCGGTTCGTTCGAGCAGCGGCGACGGCAGGAATCAGGCTTCTTTACCAGCGATATTATCGGGAGACAAACAGCCAGCGTGACCATCGGGGCTCCATTTCTGCCTCTGTCTCAGACCTATAACAACATCACACCGCAACAGGCCGCCTACATCCAGGCCGAACTTGCCAGTGGAAACATGGGCCGCATTCAAACGGCTATCGGTTATGCCCAGCTTGTCTCCATCGGAGCCCAAACTGCTCTGTTTGGTTCCAGCTCGCTGACAAACTTTATTCCCGGTATCGGAACGCCTGTCGGGCAGGTCGTTGGGCCGCGGCTACTGCTCTCCGGCGCTCCCGTGCCGCTTACACGCGACGCCCGCGGTGAACTAGTTGCCTTTCGCCCTTTAGCTCAGCTACGAAAGATATTTCCCATCTCCGAAGCGACAACATTCTCCTCGGTTCGCGTCGATCACCTGATCACGTCGGGCCAGCAGTTGACGGTGCGTTTCGGTTACAATCCGAGCACGGTCAATGGAATTCAGGATGAGTCACAAAACCAGACGCTCGGTCAAAACGATTACTCGCGAACGGGAATACAGGACATTAAGGACACCTCTCTCGGACTGTCGCTTTCCAGCGTACTGCCCCGCAACCTGATCAACGAGGCCTATTTTAATTTCGGGCGAAGGGTCGCCAAGTTCGATTCTCAGGTTCCAAGCGTCGCCCATCAGATCGCGGGAACAGGTTTTATCGGCTCGAATCCCTTTTCTCCGGTGGACAGGACCGAAACCCGTTTCCAGTTCCGCGACAATATTACGTGGGCGACGGGCGACCACCTCTTTAAGTTCGGCGCGGACTTTAATTTTATCGACATTAAAGCCAGCTTTGAGCTGAACTTTCCGGCACTGTTCAACTACAGCCAGCAATCCGCCGGGCCGCTCGTCCGAAATCCTGTGACCGGAGCAGCGTGTGATGCCGCCACGCAGGTAAACCTCTGCCCGGCTTTAACGCCCAATCAGACTTATGGACTCGGCTTCCCAAGCGTGTTTATTCAGGGGTTTGGCAATCCAAACAGTTCGATCAAGAACAAACCGCTTGCCTTCTTTTTTCAGGACACATGGAAGGTCTTCAAAAATTTCACGCTGAATTACGGACTTCGGTATGACGTCGAGTTCACCGATGAATTTGCCCCAACCGAGTTTCGTGATCCGCTAACTGGAATAACGCTGACGGCCCAGGACGTCCAGACCGCTCAGGACGCGTTGAATGTCACGCAGGGTTTTCCGCCTGATAACAACAATTTTGCTCCGCGCGTTGGCGGCGCATGGGATATATTCGGCAACGGCAAAACGATATTGCGCGCCGCCGGCGGCATCTTTTACGATCATCCGCTGCTCGCCGTCGCCTTCAACTCGGACATTGCGGACGGTTCGCAGCAGCAGCAGGCTACTCTACTGCCTATCGGCGGCCCTGACCCACGCGGACTGTTTAACGCGTTCCAGGTCTTTCACGGCACTGTCTGCGGCGTTCAAGGGTCGGTCCCGGCGCTTTGTGGCCCGTTTGTAACACCGGGTGTGGCGGCATCGTCCCAATATCAATTCGGCTTTCAGCGATTCAATTCGGCCAATTTTACCGGTTTCGGACCGATTCTGCCGTTTACTTTGCACGTTGGCAAGGACTTTCAATATCCGCAGGCGTTTCAGGGAAACCTCGGCATTGAACAAATGATCGGGAAGGATATGTCCTTCTCAGCCAACTATATAACTGTAAATGCAAGGTTTTTGGCTCATCCGCAAGACGTCAATACCGTCAACACGGGCGCCTTGATCGAGAATTTTCGCCGTTTCGCTGGCCGCGCTCCGACCGGCCTTGCCGAAGCTGCATTCTTCTCGCTGCCGACTACATGTCCCGGTGCGGGCTGTCCTCCCGGATACACAGTGGTAATTCCCGGCCTCGTCGGAAGAAACGGATTAGGCCAAACGGTTGTTTCCGGTGTTGCAGCGAACTTTTTCCGCAAAATCGGACCGAATTATTTCTTTGTTGCCTCAGCCACCGGCGGACTCGTCAACAAGGCGGCATTTGATGCTGCTATTACCGGAAGCGTTAGAACACCGGGGCCAATCAATCCGTATTCTGACGTTAATGCCCAGTTGTCGGACGGCAATTCTTCTTACAACGCGTTGAACCTTGAACTGAAGAAACGCTTCTCAAGCAACATGCAGTTCTTCGCGACATACACATGGTCGCATTCGATTGACGATTCGTCAGACCTGCAGACGCTTCTGAAACCGCAGGACAATACCAATTTCCGTGCGGAGCGTGCAAATTCGCTCTTCGACCAGCGACACAGATTCGTATTCAGCGGCATACTAGGATCACCTGACAGATGGAGAACGGCCGGTGGTTTTTACAAATTCCTTAACGGATTTACCTTCGCCCCGATCATCGAGATCGGTTCCGGGCGTCCGTTTAATATTATCGCTCCCGGTGATGCGAACGGTGATTTCCAAAGCACGAATGAACGACCCACTGTTCGGGCCGACGGAACGCTTTGCCAGACGAATTTTGATGCAAATTGCCTGAACGGAGTATTCCCGGCAAATGGGAATCTGGGCAGAAACATGGGGACAACGCACGCTTATTTTTCGGTCGACGCTCGTCTCACGCGGAAAATCCGCTTTGGCGAGCGGATAAGCCTTGATCTGATCGGTGAAGTATTTAATCTATTCAATCGATTTAATGAGGCGGGAGCAAATCCGTTCTACAACGTGGTAAACACCTTCGGCGAGCGAAGCGGCAACGGCAGGTATTTTAGCCAGCCGACGTCCGCTTTCGATCCGCGACAGTTCCAGTTTGGAGCGAAGTTGAATTTCTAGCCTTTTAGTATAGACTTTCAGAACGGCTGTTTGGCTTTTTGCCGAGCAGCCGTTTTTATTTTTTACGGCGCATCAACGATAATCTTGCTGTGCCTTCAATTACCGAAAACATTAAACAAAAGGCGATCGAGATCGGCTTTCACAAGATCGGAATTGTCGGCGCGGACGCACTTACAAACGAGCGCTCCGATCTTGAAAAATGGCTCGCGGCCGGTTTTCACGGCGAAATGGCATGGATGGAACGCGAGCCGGAAAAGCGGACTGACCCGCGCATTCTTTTTTCGTCCGCAAAATCGGTGATCGTCGTCGCATTAAATTATTACACTCCGCATAAGCATGAAAACGATGCAGGCAAAGGTAAAATCTCGCGTTATGCCTGGGGCGACGATTACCACGACGTTCTAAAAGAAAAGCTTCGCGAATTGTTGGACTGGATAAAAATACAGGACCCAACCGCGAACGGCAAAATATGCGTCGATACGGCTCCAATCATGGACAAAGCCTGGGCCGTGCGTGCGGGAATTGGATGGCTCGGTAAGCATTCAAATGTGATAACAACGGATTACGGTTCATGGATCTTTATCGGTGAGGTCTTGTTGAACTTGGCGTTGGATTACGACACGGAAGTTGTGCCGGATCATTGCGGTTCATGCACAATGTGCCTCGATGCATGCCCGACATCAGCGATAGTTGCACCTTACGTTGTCGATTCTCGAAAATGTCTGTCATACGCCACGATTGAGCTGCGAAACGAAACACTGCCGATTGAGATAGAAGAAAATCTCGAAGGCTGGCTTTACGGCTGCGATGTCTGCCAGGATGTCTGCCCGTGGAATCGATTCGAAAAGCCAACGGATGAAAATCGTTTTGAGCCGAGAAACAACGAGACATCTATTGATCTTGACCAAATTTTGTCGCTAACACCCGAAAGGTATGCGGGAAGGTTTCGCCAGACCGCGATCAAGCGTGCCAAGCTCAACGGGCTCAAACGAAATGCGAAAGCTCTAGGTTCTGTTGATATGAGGAAATCGTGAACGGAAATTTGTTTCTTTCGTCTTGGTACGTTTCTGCTCCTCTTATTCCGTGGTCGGATTTAAATCCTAACCACGGAAAACACGGAATGAAAACCGAATAAGAAGAATAAGAATGAGAATTCCATCTGCCTGATGCTGTCAGCCATGCAAACTGCGTCATCAGAACCTAGTGACAGCAACCGATTTCGTTCCATCCTCTTGTTCATCTTATTCCTCTTGTTCCTTCTATTCTGTGGTAAATCCGACCAACGGAAAAGATAAACAAAAAGGAAAAAGACGGTAAAGAAGGAAGCAGATTAACAAGTCGCATTTACATTTGGCTTATAGTCCTCACCGTAAATCGGTTAATATTTAGATATGCCCCTGCTCGACGCTCATAACCGGACAATTCGCGATCTGCGCATCTCGCTTACCGACCGCTGTAATTTCCGCTGTTTTTACTGTCTTCCGAACGGTGAGCCGCCCTTGGCGCGTAAGGAAACAATTCTCACGTTCGAAGAGATCGAGTGCATTTCGGAAATATTTGTGTCGCTGGGGATTGAGAAGATCCGGCTCACGGGCGGCGAGCCGCTTCTGCGAAAAGACGTTCCGGAATTAGTAAGAAAACTGTCAAAGCTAAAGCCGGGATTGCGTGACCTGGCGTTGACTACTAACGGGTTCGATTTTAGCCGAAAAGCCGAAAGCTTACGCCAAGCCGGACTTGACCGCGTCACACTCAGCCTGGACAGCCTGAAACGTGATCGTTTTCTTGAGATCACAAAGGTTGATGCCCTCGACAAAGTCATGACGGCGGTCGAAATCGCAAAAGCATCGGGCTTCGATCCGGTAAAAATCAACGCGTGTATTGTTCGCGGCCGCAATGACGATGAAATAGTCGATTTCGCCCGTTTTGCACGCGATGCAGCCATCAGCATGCGTTTTATCGAGTTCATGCCGCTTGATTCGGGCCACGAATGGAGCCGTGAAATGGTCGTTCCGGGTAAGGAAATCTACCAAAAAATAAATGAAGTATTCCCACTAAAGCTGGTCGAAACAACCCGCGGCAGCGGAACCGCCTGGAAATACTCTTTTGCCGACGGTGCCAGAGGCGGGATCGGCATCATCGCACCCGTAACCGAAATGTTCTGCGGAGCATGCTCCCGAATCCGCCTTACCGCAGACGGCCAGATACGGACCTGCCTATTCTCAACGACCGAGCACAATCTACGCGATTTTATTAGAACCGGAGCAAGCCGCGAGGAGACAGTCAATTTTATCGAGTGGGTTGCGATGAAAAAAGAGGCCAGCCATCACATAAACGATCCGGAATTTGTTCAGCCAGCAAGGACAATGAGTTTTATTGGCGGATAGTCAGCGTCGCTCTGCGTTTCTTTTGATTCGCCCCTTCACCATTCGTCTTTCCAAATCAATATTTTGCGACTGTATCTTCCATACCTTTGCGATGATCCAGTCCGAAATTGGGCTCGCCAGCATATGGCATCTCCCGCAAAGAGTGATTAGATTTACCGGATCGTCTGAGCCGCCTTCGCTTATTGGAATAATATAATGAATTTGTCCGGCAGGCCGCTTACCGCAAGACTGACATTGGCAATTATCTCTTGTCAGTACCTGAGAACTTATTTCCCGTCCGGATGTCATTCAGCAATTCACGCGATCAGGTCGTTTGTCGACTAAGGCAGTACCCGGTTCGATAAGGGCTATCATTGAGCCGTCGCTTTGGCGCGAATCCTTATGCTTCCCGTTGAAACGACGCTAAAATGATTTGCAAATTCACCTTCATGTTTTTGGAAAGCATTGCAAACAATTTCGGCCTTTTTCTCGGCTGACAGACCTGCCAGCCGAAGTAAAACAACCCCGTCCGAACTCAAACAGCCGTCTCTGAAAACTATCTCGCCAAAATCTTTATCTTCCGTTACAAGTAGTGCCAACTTCTCATTAGCGCGGTCAAATACAGCGTTATCGGAAATACTCGGTTCGACCTCGGCAATGTATATGACATCGTACCCATATCGTCGCAAACGCTCGACAATCTGACGGTCAACGCTCTCATCAGCTAAGAGTTTCATGCCGTCGCCGGAAAATTATTCGGTAGATTTTGAACTGCGTAATGTAGGGCGGCGGAAACCGCTTCTCTTGTTAATCGTGGGTGGGAGTCTAGAATCTGTTCAACCGTTTCTCCGGCGGCGAGTTTTTCAAGTATAAGCTCGACCGTTATTCGCGTACCGGCAACGACAGGTTTTCCCATCATCACCGCAGGATCTGATTTGATCAAATTTACGTCCATAGAAGTTGAATTATACACGAAATAAGCGAACGCCGAACGCTTGGTTTTCGTGGCTCAATCAGCACAGCACACAGGTTTGTCCTTAACCCTGCTTTCTTCCCATCATGTCCAGCCCTACGGCGGCGACTAGGATCGAGCCTTTAATAATGTCCTGCATATAATCTTTTACATTAAGCAGCGACATGCCGTTGTCGAGGCTGGCCATTATCAGGGCTCCGAGACAGGCGCCGAAGATCGTCCCGCGGCCGCCCATTAGCGATGCTCCGCCGATGACGCATGCGGCGATTGCGTCGAGTTCCTTTAGGGTTCCGGCGTCCGGCGAAGCGCTTCCGACGCGCCCGGTGAAGATAAGGGCCGCAACGCCGGTAAGTGCTCCGAGCAGAGCATAAACCTTAAGAATATTGCGTTTATTATTGATTCCCGAAAGCCGTGCGGCCTCGGCATTTCCGCCTATTGCGTAAAGATATCTTCCGAATGTCGTCGAATTGGTAAGAAACCCGCCCAATAGGGCAACGCCGAGCAAAATTAAAACTGGAACCGGAACGCCCTGGTAAGAATTCATCACCCATATAAACGCCACGATTCCGCCGATCGGCAAAAGCGTTTTCAGTAGCTCGGCGGCGTAATTCGGTTCGCCAAGGCCGTATTGCTTTATCGAGCTCGCCCTTTTATAAGCGGAAAACAGCACGAAAAGTATCGCCGCCGCCGCCAGTATCCAGCCGATAGTCAGGGGCAAATTGCCTTGACCGATCATCTTGAAAGTCTCATTCGATACCGGGACCGTATTCCCGGCCAGCAGCCATTTCGTCGCCCCCCGCCACGCCAATAAGCCGCCAAGCGTAACGATAAAGGCTGGAATATTCAGATACGATGTGAGCGCTCCGTGAAAAAGGCCTATCAATACGCCGACAACAATGGCCAAAAGAATAGAAACGGACAGACCGTATTCCAGCGTCGTGATCGAGAATGCCGCGAGAGCTCCCGCAAAACCGAGCACGGAACCGACCGACAAATCGATGTTTCCCGACACGATCACCATCAGCATGCCGACCGCAAGAATCGCCGTCACTGACATTTGGGTCATCAGGTTCGACAAATTCCGTGAGGTCAAAAAGATGTAGTTTGTGGCCCAGTGAAAATAAAGCCATATCATGCCCAGGACGAAGATCATCACGTATGCCCGTAATGACGACTTATCAAATGCGGTTTTGTTGGTTTCGGCCATATGTACCTTAGGAACGTCGGCTTGTGCTTACACAGGAAACGCGTTCGTAATAGTTTTATACTTCATCAGAGAATTCCCGATCTTTCTTGTTCCTATTGTTTCGTGGTTGTACCTAAATCTTCACCACGGAAGAAGAGGAACAATTATGAATAAGAGGAATCGGAGGAAATTTCATCGGAAACGGTGAAATTTCGACACTAGCTAATTATTTCCCGTCGCGGCGGCCATCACCTTCTCCGGCGTAGCTTCTTTTCTTGTCAATTCAGCCGCGACCTTGCCTTCGTGCAGTACGATTATTCTGTCCGCAAGCCCCAAAACCTCCGGAAGTTCAGACGAAACAAGCACTATCGCCAGGCCTTGTTTTGCAAGCTTATTGATCTCGGCGTAAATTTCCTGTTTTGCTCCGACATCGATTCCCCTGGTTGGTTCATCCAGAAAAAGCACCTTTGGGCCGGTCAAAAGCCATTTGCCCAACACGACCTTCTGCTGATTGCCGCCGGACAAGGTGCCGGCAATCGTCATCGGCGAATTCGCCTTGATGTGCAGCGACGCCATCGGAGACCGGGCCGCCATCATCTCTCGCGACCGGTTAGTCAGTATTCTGCCGGAGATCGTTCGCAAACCGGCAAGTGTCATGTTATCGAGTATCGTCTGTGCAAGAATAAGCCCGAACCGCTTTCGATCTTCTGTAACAAAACCGACTCCGTTAGCAATTGCATCCGCCGGCGAACTGATCACGGCCGGCCTGCCGTCAACAATAATTTCGCGGCTGTACGTTCCCTGCCATGCTCCAAATATCGCCATCAAAAGCTCGGTTCGCCCGGCGCCCATCAATCCCGCAATGCCGAGCACCTCGCCCTTTCGCACCGAGAAAGAAACATTATCCACTAATTTTTTATTTGGATTGTCGACGGAATTAGCGGTAAGATTTTTGATCTCTAAAGCAACATCGCCTAGTTCGTGCTCGATCTTTGGAAAAATGTCGCCCACCTCTCGCCCAACCATCAATTGAATTACCTTTTCCTTTGTAAGTTCGCTTGCCGCGTGCGTGGCAACGGTTTTGCCGTCCCGCAATACAGTCACCCGATCGCTCATTTCAAAAACCTCGTCAAGCTTGTGCGAGATATAGATCATCCCAACGCCGCCGGATTTTAGTTTTCGAAGAATGTCGAACAACGTAGCCACTTCCGATTCGGTCAGGGCAGCGGTCGGCTCATCGAGAACGAGGATTTTTGCATTTTTCGAAAGCGCCTTTGCGATCTCGACAAGCTGCTGCTGCCCGATGCCGAGCATGCCAACCTGTACGCGCGGGTCGATCGACAAATGCAGGTCCCGCAAAAGCGTCGAGGCCTTGTGATAAAGGTCGGACCAATTGATGACACCGAATTGCGACGGCTCCTGGCCAAGAAAAATGTTCTCGCCAACCGTCAGTTCTTTTACAAGCGAAAGCTCCTGAAAGATGATCGCCACGCCGGCATTTTCCGAATCTCTGATCCCGCGAAATTGCTGCGGCGAATCTTCGATCAGAATCTCACCTTCATATGAACCCGCCGGATAAACACCCGACAAAACCTTCATCAAGGTAGATTTTCCGGCTCCGTTCTCCCCCACAAGCGAGTGAAACTCTCCGGCTTCAAGCGTAAAACTGACGCCGTCAAGAGCCTTAACGCCCGGAAATTCCTTGACGATGTTTTTCATTTCAAGCAACGGCATATTGTAATTTACTTTGTACTGTATAGAATCTCGGACGGAAATTGTTTTTTTCTTTTCTTCTTGTTCCGCTCCCGTTCCTCTTATTCTGTGGTCGGATTTAAAACTTATTACGGAAAAGAATAGAATTCTAGCAACTGTCCGCTCAAGGAATTGCCGAAAACATCTTATCCCCAAAAATCAATTAGGCTTGACTAAATTTTCTACTTATCGCTTGACGGGAAAATTCTACACTCTTCAACATTGATTCCCAAACCAAAATAACGGCCTTCGCTATACTTTAAAGTCGGCACTCCGGTAATTTATACTGTCCCTCTATGTCCGAACCCATTGCGATTGAGTCCGTATCGACCGAATCCAGAGTCTTTGCTCCGCCCGCGGATTTCGCGGCAACTGCCCATGTCGGCAGTTTTGCGGCATACGAAAAACTGTACGCCGAAGCGGAATCGAACTTTGAACAGTTCTGGGCCGACCGGGCAGATGAACTGAGTTGGTTCCGCAAATGGGATTACGTGCTTGAATGGAATGAGCCGTTCGCTAAATGGTTCGAGGGCGGCAAGATCAATGTTTCGTATAATTGCCTCGACCGGCATCTCAGCGCGTGGCGAAAAAATAAGGCAGCGATAATCTGGGAAGGCGAACCTGGCGAAACACGCACGCTGACATATTTGCAACTGCATACCGAAGTCTGCAAGTTTGCTAATGTCTTAAAAAAGCTTGGGATCGAAACGGGCGACCGCGTTGCGTTGTACATGCCACTCGTCCCTGAACTTTCTATCGCAATGCTAGCGTGTGCTCGAATCGGTGCCACGCACACCGTGATTTTTGGCGGCTTTTCCGCCGACGCGATCCGCGACCGCGTCAACGACGGCCAATGTAAATTGATCGTAACGGCCGACGGCGGCTTTCGGCGCGGTACGGAGATTAAATTAAAAGAGATCGTCGATAACGCCGTCCCGCAATGTCCGACGGTCGAGAATGTCGTCGTCTTTAAAAGAACAAGTTCTGCCGTAACGATGAAGCCGGGCCGCGACCATTGGTGGCATGAAATGCTCGAAACGGTCGACGCAGATTGTCCCGCCGCCGAGCTTGATTCCGAGCACCCGCTTTTCATTCTTTACACGTCCGGCACGACGGGAAAGCCGAAAGGGATTTTGCACACGACAGGCGGCTACCTGACGCAGACCGCGTATTCGACGAAGCTCGTGTTCGATCTAAAGGACGAAGACGTCTATTGGTGTACAGCCGATATTGGTTGGGTAACGGGTCACAGCTACGTTGTTTACGGCCCGCTGGCGAATGGCGCAACCGTTTTCATGTACGAGGGCGCGCCGAACTTTCCGGACTTCGACCGTTTCTGGAAAATGATCGAGCGGCACAAGATCACGATCTTTTATACCGCTCCGACCGCGATCCGTGCTTTTATAAAATGGGGTGAGCAGTATCCGTTAAAGCACGATCTGTCATCCCTGCGGCTGCTCGGTACCGTCGGCGAGCCGATAAACCCTGAGGCCTGGATGTGGTATCACGAGACCATCGGCAAAGGTAAATGCCCGATTGTCGATACCTGGTGGCAGACGGAAACAGGCGGCATAATGATCTCGCCGCTGCCCGGCGCGACACCGACCGTTCCCGGCACCGCAACCCGTCCGATTCCCGGAATATTTATCGATGTCGTAACAAAATCAGGCAATCCGGTCGGCACGAACGAGGGCGGCTATCTCGTCATTACGCGTCCCTGGCCTTCGATGCTTAGAACTATCTGGGGCGATGACGAGCGTTACAAACAAACCTACTGGTCCGAAATTCCGCACTGCTATTTTGCCGGCGACGGAGCACGGCGTGACGAGAGAGGATATTTCTGGATAATGGGCCGCGTTGACGACGTAATAAATGTAAGCGGCCACAGGCTTGGAACCGCTGAGATCGAATCGGCATTGGTTTCGCACGAATCAGTGGCCGAGGCCGCCGTTGTCGCCCGTCCCGACGATTTAAAGGGCCAGGCGATCGTCGCATTTGTTACACTTGAAGGCGGGCGAACCGGCGGCGACGAACATAAGGAATTGCTCCGCAAACACGTCGCGAATGAGATCGGAGCGTTGGCAAAGCCTGACGAGATTCGCTTTACGGATACGCTGCCAAAAACGCGGTCCGGTAAAATAATGCGTCGTCTCTTGCGTGAGATCGCGTCCGGATCCAAGATCGCGGGTGACGTGACGACGCTTGAAGATCTTTCGGTGCTTGAGAAGCTTCGGCAGGACGAGGAATAGGAGGATGTTTTTTTACTCCTTCTTGTTCATCTTATTCCGTGGTCTAGCTTTTTTAACCACTGATTAAGTGGAACAAGATGAATAAGAGGAACATTAAGTGATGGCGGGCAAAACAGACATTTCCACTCCTACTAAGGACCTCGCCGAGGCCGGGCGTGAATTTTATCGGCGGGGCTGGACGCTCGGCACAAGTGGTAATTTCAGCATGCTGCTGGCCCGAAAGCCGCTGCGAATTTGTGTAACCGCCAGCGGCATAGAAAAAGGAAATCTGGACGAAACCAACTTTCTCGAACTCGACGACGATGCTGAAATTTTGCAGGGATTCGGAAAGCCTTCGGCGGAAACGCTCATCCACCTGATGATCTACCGCTTTATTCCAAAGGCCCGTTCGATATTGCACACACACTCGGTATGGGGAACTATCCTGTCGGACGTGTTTTTCGAACAGGGCGCGATCGAGATCGAGGGCTACGAAATGCTAAAGGGCCTGGCGGGCGTGAAAACGCACGAGCATAAAGAGGTCGTGCCGCTAATCGAAAATTCGCAGGACTACATCGCCCTTTCACACGTTATCGAAAACGTGCTGCGCGAAAACCGTGACGTCCACGGCATATACCTCCGCCGCCACGGCCTCTACACCTGGGGCGACAGCGTTTCCGAAGCCCGGCGGCATGTGGAGATATTTGAGTTTTTATTTGAGGTGATAGGAAGGCAGGTGAAATAGGCGGAAACACAACCGGTTGAAAGTGTGCCTTTTTGGATTATGGCAATCGTTAATATACCGAAAAAGAACATTAGGCTGAACGTCGTAGAAGAAATCACAGATTATCTCTCCGCCATCGGCATAGATTACGAACGTTGGGACAGCATAAAAGAGGTCTCCGCGAATGCGTCCGATGAAGAGATCCTTGCGGCCTATTCCGACGAGATCGAAGTCCTTAAGGCAAAAGGCGGCTACGTTACCGCCGACGTAATCAACATCGTTCCGACGACGCCAAATCTAGATGCTATGCTCGACAAATTCAATAAAGAGCATTGGCACGATGAGGATGAAGTCCGGTTTATTGTTAAGGGGCGTGGCCTGTTTCATATAGCGCCGGAGAACGGTGATGTCGTTTCGATTGAGATGGAAGCCGGCGACCTGATCCGCGTTCCGCGCGGCACGCATCATTGGTTCAACCTCTGCGGCGACCGTACCGTTCGGGCGATCAGACTGTTCCAGGACGTGTCCGGCTGGACGCCGCAATACACTGGCAGCGGAATGGATGCCGATTATCAGCCACTTTGTTTCGGCGTTTCCTATATTCCGGCTCAGAATTGAACCACCAAGACAGGGAGTTACAATGGTGCAATTTAACAGGATGGACAGAATGAACAGGATATTTGCATTCTATTTCTGCTCAACTTCATTTCACCCAAAGTACTCTGTTCATCCTGTTCAAAAACTTCTGCGTCTCCGCGTTAAAAGATGATTAAAGCAATTCTTCTCGATATTGAAGGCACGACCACCTCAATCGATTTCGTTCATAAAACTCTTTTCCCTTTCGCAAAGGCCCGAATCGCTGGTTTTGTTCAGGAAAACTTTGACTCGTTGAAGTTCGAGCTTACGCAGCTGGCCGCCGAACATGCAGATGATTCCGACTCCGCCGCTGATTTTCGGATCGATTCGCCCAACTCCGTCGCCGATTATTTAAGATTTTTAATTGATAGGGACCGCAAATCCACACCGCTAAAAAGCATTCAGGGAATGATCTGGGAAAAAGGTTACGAATCCGGCGGTCTCGTTTCGGATGTGTTCCCTGATGTTCCACCGGCGTTCAAACGCTGGAAAGATGCGGGTAAATCCATCGCTATCTATTCTTCGGGCAGCGTCCTGGCCCAGCGGCTGATATTCAAATATTCCGATCAGGGTGATCTAACCCAATTTATCGACAAATACTTTGACACGAATACGGGCCCAAAGCGCGAGGCCGACAGCTACCGTAAGATCGCGGCAGAAATGGGGTTGGACACGAACGAGATGATTTTCGTATCAGATATTTCGGCAGAACTCGATGCCGCCCAAACAGCTGGGATGCAGGCCGCTCTAACAATTCGCGAAGAAAACCCGGTGATTGCCGAGACTTTGTCTTACAAAACCATCAAGAGTTTCGATGAATTGAGCTGACAACGCCAATACCGATTAGTCGTCTTATCCTTTCCCGTTCCTCTTTTTCTGTGATCGGATCTAAATCATAACCACGGAATGAGAGGAACCGGAAGGAGCAAGAAAAGAACCTATGCAAAATAGTATTGATAATGGTTCGCGCAGGCAGGGTTGAATCGATTTTCGCATTTCGGACAGCTCGAACCGCAATCAAGATACTCCTGAATTGATAGCTGACGGCCACACGCTCCGCAAAAGATCGCTTTCATATCTCTTTCATCTTTATTCCAAACGACTGCCGCATGACTCGCCATCGCAGAATGGCATTCAAAGCACGGAAACCAGTTTCCGCAGCACTTAAATTTGATCGCGATAATATCCGTTTCGCCGTACCAATGCCCACAGCGAGTCTCGGCGTCGATATCGACGCCGCACACTTCTTCTCCGTGGATAATTCGTCTCACTAATGCACTTTACAATGTTGCGGCCTTTTTGAGAAAGCCGATGGTTATGCGATAAGATGGAATAAATCAGGGCAGCAAGAGGTTTAGAATAATATGGAAACAGCGACTTTGGCGGCAGGATGTTTTTGGTGTGTAGAAGCGGTGTTCGACGACCTGAAGGGCGTTGCGGATGTGGTGTCCGGCTATTCCGGCGGACATACGGCGAATCCGACTTATAAGGAAGTTTGTTCGGAAACGACCGGCCACGCCGAAGTGACCCAGGTCGAGTTCGATCCCGAGGAGCTTTCCTACGCCGATCTGCTTCGCGTCTTTTTCTCGGTCCACGATCCGACACAGCTCAACCGTCAGGGCAACGACATCGGCTCGTCGTACCGTTCGGCAATCTTTTATCATTCTGACGAGCAAAAACGTATCGCGCATGAGATTTTCGACGAAATCACGAAGGCCGCTATATTTGATAAGCCAATAGTCACCGAGGTAACGGCGTTCGATAAATTCTGGCCGGCCGAAGACAATCATCAGGAATATTTCGCAAACAATCCGAATCAACCGTATTGCGTCGGCGTCGTTGCTCCAAAGGTCGCCAAATTTCGCCAAAAGTTTGTTCAGAGATTAAAAAAATAGTCTCCGCACTCTCCGCTAAAATCTCAGTGGTCTCCGCATTAAAATAGTTTTCAACGCGGAGACCACTTAGAAGGACGCAGAGGAAGCCGTCACATTTTTTATCGTTTAAAACCCGGTTGATTTACAGTTTGCCGAAAAGCATCAGTACTCCGATAACTATAAACGCCGTCGCGACAATGCGCTGAAGCCATTCTGCGGGCACATACTGGGTCAGCAGGCCGCCGAACAATACCGCAATTAGCGTGACGACGATGAGAGCCGCGCTTGCGCCTAAAAAGACGGCAAGCTTGCTGTCCGTTTTGGCGGTCATCGTAATAACGGCTAATTGGGTCTTATCGCCGAGCTCAGCCAAAAAGAGAGTAAGAAAAGCGGTACCGAATATTTTCCATTCCATAAAGAATGATTCTAATCGGTCCGCTTAAGTTTTCAAGCGACATGACGGTTCTTTTTCTTCGCAACCAATTCAGATACCTATTACGCGTTGCAGTTGCGAAGTGATCGCGAATTTATCGAATTGCAATTTGCGTCGATTTGCCAGCACGCGAAGGCGGTGCATCGTCAGGTGATAGACATTCCCGAAATACGCGTCTTCGCGCAGTCTTTCAATAATCCGGCCGAGAGCAATGACAATTCCCGATGTCAGGTCCCGTGCGGCCAATCGCTGCCGGACGCTGATGAATCCGTCGGAATACGAGAAAACGTCCGAGTCAGGATCAAGAAACGGATGTTCGTTCGAGATAAATCCGCAAGCATTTCTGAACGCATCGGCAAAGTGGATGTTTCCCTTCGAAAGCGTTTCGTCCACCGTTCTTAGCAATTCCGAGATAAGGCTCAATAGCTCGCCCCAGTTTTCGGGCGCATCCATATCTGTATAGCGGTTCTGGACGGGTTTCTTTTTAAATGAAACGTGCGAAATTATTCCGCCTTTTTTCCCGCCACCATAGTTCCTTACCGGCGTGTCTGTCGTACTTGAAACCATTCGATTCGCCCCGGCGACGATCGACTTGTCCACAAATATCTTTTGACCGGCTCCATGCGTCGTTCCCTGATGAACATGGATCAATCCACCCGGCTCCTTCGCCCGGATCAATATTCGCTGCAGTGCGTGTTCGCCGTGCGAGATCCGTCCGGCGATATGATCGTGTTCGCTGGCCCGCATGGTCTTCGAGGCCGTAAATTCAATATGAGCCTCGTAGCTGCTCAGTTCGATGCGTATGCTGCCGACAAATTGCAGGCCGCGCAGATAGCGTACGAGCGCCGCCAGATTGACGAACGACGTGTTCAGATTTTCGTGGATCGGGTAATTCATTATTTCTAATACTCTTCCGAGTGTTCCTGATGTCCTTCCTGTTCTTCTTCTTCCGTGGTTTGATTTAAGATCTTCACCACCGAAGCGTAGGAACAAGCATGGATAAGAGAAAAATAAAAACCGAATTTTTCTTCGGAATTGTTGCAATGTCGGCACTGCCTTACTTCTTTTGCACTCTACAAACACTTAATTTCATACAATTTCCATTGCATCTTTTAAGATTTTCATTCAAAATTCGCTAGTCACTCACTTTTGGTGCATTTTCCTCACTTTTCTGTCTAAAATCGGGTCCTTTTTGGTTGGCAAAACTATGATCACTTCGCTATTCCGTAAGAAATCTATTGCCCAAATACAGGCGGACGCCGCCGCGGGCATGACCGAACACGCACAGGAAACAGTGGGCGGCGAAGGCGGCGGCCTGCGTCGTACACTGGGCGTTTTCGATCTCACACTGATGGGAATTGCCGCTATTGTAGGCGCCGGAATTTTTGCCATGATCGGTAAGGCTTCGCATAACGGCGGCCCAGCCGTCGCTCTTCTATTTGTTTTTACGGCATTCGCGTGCGGCTTTTCCGCCCTCTGCTATGCCGAGTTCGCATCGCGTATCCCGGTCGCCGGTTCGGCTTATACCTACGCATATGCATCGATGGGTGAACGCGCTCGGGTGGAGCCCGAAGGTCTCCTTCGAGGAGGGTCTTGCGCGCACGCTGCCGTGGTTTCGGCAGGCGGTCGCGGCCCACGTCGCGAAGGGGGCGGTCGGCGGCGCGCGCGCGGGGTCGACCCCGTGAGGCGAGCGCGCTCCCCGCGGCTCCTGGCCGTGGCGGGGGCGCGCCCGAACTTCATGACGGTGGCGCCGCTCGTCCGCGCGGCGCGGCGCGTGGGGATCTCCCTCCCCTGGGTGCACACGGGCCAGCACGTCGACGCCCGGCTCTCCGACGTGTACCTGCGCGACCTCGGACTCCCCGCGCCCGCGGCGCACCTGGCGGCGGGT
>JANNGV010000399.1:0-5041 GCA_031404055.1 Chloracidobacterium sp. | reverse complement strand
GAGGCGTTCTTCCAGATAACGGCGGTTCAAAAGGCCGGTGAGCGGATCGGTGACAGAAAGCTGTTCGTATTCGCCGGCCTTGTCCTTTAATGTCGTTCGGTCGATGGCAACGGCGATCTGCGGTGCGATGGCCTGCAGCAGCTCGAGATCGCGTTTGCTGAAATTATCACCGCCGGCCTTATCCGTAAAGTTCAGCACGCCGATCTTGCGTTCGCCGATCAATATTGGGTAGCTGATAAACGAAGATGTCTTATAACTCCACTCAGCCGGGGCAGACTCAATGCCTTTCATATCAACGACGACGACCGGATTGCCGATGGCTAAAATCCGTCCGGCAACGCGGCTGCCGACACTCGCTTCCGCAAGCAGGTTGATCCGCGAACCGATTGCCGCCTTGGCATGAAGGCTGTTTAATTTTTCGTTATGTATAAGTATCGATGCACGTTCGGCACCCAAAAGCTCGGCTGATATCTGCGTGATCTTGAGCCAGAAATCGTCGGCATCGATCTTTCGCAGGCTTTCGTTAAAGCGTATGACCGCCCGCGAAAGCCAGTCGCGTTGCGAAACCTCATCGCGGAGCCTGAGTATTTCAAGCTGCGAAGCCAGTGTTTGTGCAAATCGCGAGATGAGCCGTTTTTGTTCGGGACTCTCGATGCGAGAATCTATGCCTATTGCACCCCGAATGTCGTTGCCGATCGTGACCGGAAATATCGATAGCGTCCTCTCCGTCTCAACGCCGCCTTCTTTTTTCCTTTCGCGGAATTCGAGCGGCATCTCGCGGCGGGCGGCATCGGATAGACGCTGATTGTCGGCGGCGATGCCGATCTTGACGGATTTTTCCGCAAGGCGTCCCAACGCAACCAACACTTCGAGATTGTCGCCGCGGCGTTCAAGCCAGACGAGCGAATCGAGAGCATAACGCTGCTTTAGATAAGACAAGATCGACGTGCAGGCATCCCTGTAATCGAGTTTCATCAAGGAACCGAAAAGCGAACGCCACTCACTCGCGGCCCTGGGGTCCATTTGCACATCGGAGGTGGCAGCTTTTTGCAGATCGTCCGCCGCCTTCTCGGTTTCGGTCTTGAATTTGTTGATCAGGTTCGTGATCTCATTCGGGTCGGGCTGTGATTCTTCGGCCTCTTCGGCCTTAACCGTTTCCAGCTGCGCGGGCTCTTCGAGTTTGAGCCGTTCAACCTCGAGAATGTCGTTGCGTTCGCGGTATGAGAATTTCTCCAGTCGCGCGCAGACCTTATCGAGGCTTTGGTCAGAGCCCGATATGAGAACATTCTCGAAAAACTCGGTCGGTCGAAATTGGCGCCAGTCACCCGTTATCGCATTCTCGGTTGCCAGCCGGTAATTCTCCGCCTTCAGAAACGTTCGCCCGACGATTGCGACAAACTGGCTTCCACCATCCCAGACCGGCACGGCCTTGCAGGTCAGCCCGGCATAGCATTCGTATTCAACCGCCTTGCCAGCTTCGGTCGCGGCCGCAAAGGCTTTGCCGCAAAACTCGGCACACCGGGGAGCGAACTCGGCCGAGGTATACAAACTGCGGCACATCGAATTATTGTTCGATACGGAAACTTCCTTGGAGTCTTTGTTTACAACAACGACAGCCACGCCGTTTTCTTCGGCAAGACGGTCAAGAAATTTCTCTTTTTTCGGGGGATTTGCAATCATTCAATACGGGCAAAAAGCATTGTGAATAAATCATTTAGCGTTCAACCGGCAGTGCTCCGGCTTTTGCACACTTGCTAAATAGATTCAATCATCAAGCATTTTCACGAAAAAACACTAGATCAAATTGTTTACATTTTTCAATTATTACACAGAATTGGTTTTCGTCTGTAATGAATCCTACATGAAAAAAGAAATCCGCATTTTGCGTATCGCTTTAATGCGCCCGTGTCTTGAACGATTGCATGGCTCCCAATTCCATCTTTATCAAAACACGGCATTTACGGGTGTTTCGCTATTGGCACGGATATTGTATGTACATAATGGCAGACATAGGGACAGCAACATTTTTTTGAAACATTCACGGAGGTTTTTTATTTATGATTAACGATTACGAAGCTACAAAGCCTATTACGGAAGACGCATCAGTATCAACCAATTCAGCAACCAAGCTCTCGAATGACGAGGTTATCTCGACGCTTAATGGGCTGATCGAAACATGTAAAGATGGCCAGGACGGATTTAAAACGGCGGCCGAAGGCGTGGAAAGATCGGACCTTAAAACGCTTTTCTATGAGTTTTCCCAACAGCGTTCACAATTTGCGGGTGATCTGCAGACGCTTGTTCAAACTTTGGGAGGCGATCCGGAGACTTCGGGCAGCATAAGCGCTTCGCTGCATCGCGGCTGGATAAATATTAAATCGGTTGTTACAGGAAAAGACGAAGGCTCGATCCTGAACGAATGCGAACGCGGAGAGGATGTAGCCAAGAACGCCTACAAGGAAGCTCTCGATAATTTTCTCCCGGCACATATTCTCGACACTGTTCAGACGCAGTACACGTCAGTACAGGCCGCACACGACCGCATCAAGGCCCTGCGCGATTCAACAAATGATGACAAGACAACCTCGGCTACTACGAGTTATTAAATATACTCTTTCATAGCTCCGATAACTTGTTTACGCCGAAAAAGGCCCGTGTGATGCGGGTCTTTTTTGCACTGGAACTATCTAATAGATTTCTTCAACTCTATCTATTGACAACTATTGCCAAAATGTTACTCTTTCTTGAAGGTGATTTATGCCAATAGCCACTATTAATATTTCGATTCCAGATACGATGAAAGCGGATGTTGAGGAGATCATTGCCGGCGAAGGTTACGGCAACACAAGCGAGTTTTTCCGTGACCTGGTTCGTGACTACATCAGGCGGCGACAGGAGCGAAAGCTCGAAGCCATGCTGTTGGAAGGCATTCGAAGCGGCGACGCCACTCCACTGACAAAAGCTGATTTTCTGGCCATTAAGGAGCGCGGTCTGAAACGTTTGAAAGACAAAGTAAAACGATGACTCACCGCATCACCAAACGTCCTGCGGCCGAACGGGACATCGAAGAGTGTTTCGTCCACATTGCCCAGGAAAATCTAGATATCGGTGTGACCTTTCTTGTTGCTCTTGAGACGCCTTCGAGAGACTGGGCGAGTTTCCCTTCATTGGCCGAACAAAAGAGTTTCAGGACAAGCAGATGATTACTGTAAAGGTGTGGCCGGTTAAAGGCTTTGAAAACTTTCTGATTTTTTACACCATTAGCGAAGGCAGTATTGACGTAATTCGCGTACTTCATGGATCGCGAGATATAGAAAGCGTATTTAGCTAACCTATCCTATTGAATTTTCTTCTATACTCGGAATCTGTGGGCTAATCCGAATGCACGCGGCCTCGTGGCCCGGCTTTATTTCCACAAGACGCGGCACGGTTGTTTTGCACTCCTCAATTGCATACGAACAGCGGGTGTGAAAATGACATCCGGTTGGCGGGTTGATCGGGGACGGGACGTCGCCTTTCAGGATAATGCGTGCCCGGTTTGCTTCGATCTCCGGGTCGGGAACGGGGACGGCGGAGATCAGGGCTTTCGTGTACGGCATCAGCGGATCGGCGTAAATGTCTTTGCCCGGTGCGATCTCGACTATCTTGCCGAGATACATTACTGCAACGCGGTCGGAAAGGTGCCGGACGGCGCGCAGATCGTGCGAGATGAAAAGATATGTCAGGTTTTTTTCAGTCTGCAAGTGTTCCATCAGGTTCATTATCTGGGCCTGAATGGAAACGTCGAGAGCGGAGATAGGCTCGTCGGCGACGATGAATTCAGGATCTACGGCGAGAGCCCGGGCAATGCCGATACGCTGCCGCTGGCCGCCGGAGAATTCGTGCGGATAACGTTTGTTAAAGCGTCGGCTAAGGCCGACCGTTTCCATCAGGTCCTGCACCTGCAATTCAACCGAGCCGCCTTTTGCAAGGCCGAACGCGCGGATCGGCTCTCCGATAATATCACCGACCGTCATCCGCGGATTGAGCGAAGCGTACGGGTCCTGAAAGATCATCTGCAAGTGCTTTCGCTCTTCGCGCATGGCCGATTTCGGGAGCCGGGCGAGATCTTTGCCGTTATAAAAAACTTTGCCGCCCGTCGGTTCGGTCAGGCGCAGAATTGCTTTGCCAAGTGTAGATTTACCGCATCCCGATTCGCCGACAAGGCCGAGCGTCTCGCCTTTTCTGATATTGAGCGAAACGCCGTCAACCGCTTTTACCGTCTTTGACCCGCCGAACAACCCGCCTCCGCTGTGGTAATAGACCTGGAGATTTTCAAGCGAGATCAGATTGTTAGCGTTAGTTTTCATCATGTCCTAACCAATAGATTCCGAAAGGCAGAGAAATTAGCCGCAGATTAACGCAGATGGACGCGGATAAAGAAAAAAAGGTATTTTTTTTATCCGTGTCCATCTGCGTTAATCTGCGGCTAATTTCTCTTTTCATGCGCTACGTCTCTCACTAACTACGGCTGATTTTTCCGTCTTCAATTCCTGATACACGTCTTCCGCAAAATGGCACAGCGAATGATGATTTTCATTTATCCGCACGAACGGCGGAAAGTCGCGGCGGCAGATGTCCTCGGCTCGGTCGCAGCGTTCCGCAAACGGGCAGCCTGGCGGCAGGTGTGCGACATCGGGCGGCAGGCCGGGAATCTGGTACAGATCCATTCCCTGCTCGTGTGCCGCACCGGGCACGCTTTTCAGCAATCCTTTTGTATACGGGTTTGCCGGTGTCGCGAAAAGCTCGCGCGTCGGGGCATGTTCGAAAACCTTGCCGGCGTACATGACAATTATCTTGTCCGTCATTCCGGCAACGACGCCAAGGTCGTGCGTGATCAGAATAACACTAGTGCCCATGCGGGCCTTCAGATCTTTTATCAGCTCAAGAATTTGGCTGCCGTTCAGCGAGCGCCTGATCCTGACGGCGCGTGTGATTTAGAACAAAGGGAATGAGGGCGAGCACAGCACCGAGTCCGACACAACTGGCGACGGCAATAAGC
>JANNGV010000398.1:0-2764 GCA_031404055.1 Chloracidobacterium sp. | reverse complement strand
ATCACCGGACGCCGCGCCGTATAACGAAAATGGCCCTCGGGCCATTCAAATTACAAGGGGGAACAAGGGGGATTGAGTAAGACCGGCCATCGTGTCCGACTCAAAAACAGCCGCCGCGACCAAAAGTCCGGCGGCTGTACTTTTTTTGTCCGCTGCGTGAGCGGGCGGTGTAAACGTCGCATCCATTAATCGGCGTCGTATTCACGGCTGCTTATTAACCTCCCGCTGACGCAGGTGGTTCTGACTAATTCGATGCGGCTTTGGATTTGGCGCCGCCGACTAGTTTTAGCTCGTCTACTATCCATTTGGCGTCCCCGAATTTTTCGGTTACGAAGAGCACGTAGCGGATATCGACCGAGATAGTCCGGTTGACGGCCGGATCGTAGTACATATCGTTGCCAAGGCCTTCGTAGTTGCCGTCGAAGCAAAGGCCGACTTGCTCACCATTGCCGTTGAGAATGGGCGAACCGCTGTTTCCGCCGATTATATCGGTTGACGACAGGAAATTGACGACGACGCTGTCGCCCTGGCCGTAGCGGCCGAAGTCTTTTGCCCGCTGCAGGTCCTTCAATTTCTGCGGCACATCGAACGGATTCATGCCCGTGTCTTTTTCGAGCATTCCCTTTATCGTCGTGAAAGGCGTACGGTATTCGGATTCGCGCGGGCTATAGCCTTTGACGTTGCCGTATGAGAAACGGAGGGTCGAATTGGCGTCGGGATAGGGCGTCGTGCCCTTCATTTCGGCCATGCCTTGCTGGTAAAGCAGGCGAAGGCGGTCGATGCTGCCGCCGAATGCGGCCCCGCGGGCGGTGAGGGCATTACGCTCTTCGGCAAGACCTTTGGCGAAGGCGAGAATGTTCTCGCGTTCGGGGCGGAACTCCATAGTTCGCGGACCATACAGCCCAACGGTCTTTTCAGCCGAGGCATATTCGCCGTTTGCGATCGTTTCGGCAAACGCGGCTTCGGCATCTCGCCGGGCCTGGCCCTGGAACATGCCGAACAATTTCTCGGCCGGTGCGAATTTCTGGCCTTCGGGCAGATCGGCGAGAGCTTTGAGATAGAACTTGAGCATTTCTACTTCATAGACGCTTTCGCGTTCCTTGTACGCTTCTTCGATCGCTTTCAGCTTTGCGGCACGTTCGGTGTCGTTAAGCGTTTTGCCCTGCACTTGGGTGTGCACGACAGCGTCGAAAACCTGTTTGAACACTGGTGTCGTGCCCGGATCAGGCATGCGGCGAATGATCACATCGCGTTTCGCGGCCGCGTTCGAGGTTTCCGAAAGCGATTTGAGGTCTGCCAGCAGCGTGCCATATTTTTTCTGCCGGTCAGGATTACCGTTTATCCAGGCGGCAAACTGAGCTTCTTGTTCACGTCGTCTTTCGACCACGTCGGCTTGCCGGATGCGTCTTGCTCCGCCATCGAAGACCTTGAACGAATTATCGAAGTTAGCGATCTCGGACTGGAACGCGATCCGCTTTGCCTCATCGGTCGAGCCGATCTTGCTCAGGGCCGCGCTTCGGGCCTCGAGCCACGACGCGAGGAAAGGGAAGTTGGCGTCGCGGGCGAATTCGATCGACTGGCTTTCGCGATAACGCGTTGTACCGCCCGGATATCCCAAAACAAAAACAAAGTCGTCTTCCTTCAGACCGCCGATGTTCATTGTCAAAAACTTTTTGGCCTTATGCGGAATGTTGTTCGGCGAATACTCGGCCGACGAGCCGTCCGGTGCGGTGTATGCACGCAGGAACGTGAAATCGCCCGTGTGCCGCGTCCATTCGAAGTTATCGGGGTCGCCGCCGAACACTCCGATATTGCGTGGCGGGGCGTAAACGACGCGAACATCCTTTATCTGCTGTGTTTGATAAAGGTAATGGAAATAGCCGCTGTTCAGCATTTGAATGCGAATCGTTGAACCGGCCGGAGCCTTGGCCTGCTCCGCGGCCTGCAGTTCGTCGGTGTTCTTTTTGATTGCCGCCGCCAACGCTTCGCCCGAAAGGTTCTCGGTGCCTTTTGTTATCCGGGTTGTCACGTCTTCAACACGCTGCGTTACATAGACCGAATAGCCTTTAGCCGTTATCTCGCCAGCCCGGTTATCGGCTTTGAAGCCTGTTTCAACCAAATCCTTGTCCGGCGTCGAGGCCGAAACCAACGCGTCAAAGCCGCAGTGGTGATTGGTAAGGATCAGTCCGTCCGGCGAGACAAATTCCGCCGTGCAGCCGATGCTCAACCTGACCACCGCTTCTGTCAAACCGCCGCCGGCAGGATTATAGATCTCCTCCGGCTTGATCTTAAGACCACGCTTTTTGAGGTTAAGCGAGCCAATCCGGTCCGGCGTAAACATGCCCTCGTCAAAACGGGCAAAGCTAAACGACACCGACGAGAGCAGAACCGCAAACGTCAGAACACTTGATAGAAAAACATTCTTCGATTTCATAAACTGGGCTTCCTTGAGATAGAGATTGAAATTAGGCAAAACATAGATTATAGCTGTATAACCGGCAACTTGGCTAACGCGCAAAAAAGCGAGCCGACTATTCGACTCGCTTTTTTAGTAAGTGGTTGTTTGTAAAAGGTTAACCGGCGATCTTTTTCAGCTCCGTTGGTTCCGGCGGAAGAAAGCGGCGCGGGTTGATCGGGCGGTCGTTCAGCCGAAGCTCGTAATGAAGATGCGGGCCGGTCGAGCGGCCGGTCGAGCCGACAAATGCCATTAACTGTCCGCGCGAAAGGGAATCACCGACCGTCACTTCTATCTTCGAGAGATGTC
>JANNGV010000397.1:0-2282 GCA_031404055.1 Chloracidobacterium sp. | reverse complement strand
ACCGCGAAAGAAGCAAATAAGATGCTAGAGCGAAGTGGGCCATTTTGGAGTCCAGACTACTACGATCGATTCATACGCGATAAGGGACATTTTGCGAATGCAAAAAAGTACATTGAGAACAATCCTGTAAAGGCGGGTTTGTGTGCTGTGCCTGAAGACTGGCAGTGGAGCAGTGCGTCTGCCGGAACGCGGGCTACTAGTCCGCCTGAGTAGTCTCGGCAAAACGCGGGCGGGCTGGGAGCCCGCGGTCCGACGCTTCTATGGAACCTGCAGCATTATTTATCCTCCTCGCGATCTTTATCGTTGCAATTCTCTATTCTTCGGTCGGTCACGGCGGGGCGTCGGGGTATTTGGCGGTGATGGCATTTTTGGCCGTGGCGCCTGAGGTGACGCGGCCTACGGCGCTCGTGCTGAATTTGTTTGTCGCGTCGATTGGAGCAGTGCAGTTTTATAGGGCGGGATATTTTTCATGGAAGATCTTTCTTCCCTTTGCCGCTACGTCGATACCGATGGCGTTTGTTGGTGGGATGATCCAACTTCCGACAAACGTTTACAAAGTTGTGCTTGGCGTTGTACTCGCTCTTGCCGCGGCTCGGCTGGCTGTAAATCTAAAAGGCGACGATCAGGTAAAAGAGCCGCCGATACTGATCTGCCTGATTATCGGAGCGGTCATAGGGCTTTTGTCCGGACTTGTCGGCGTCGGGGGCGGCATTTTTCTGACGCCGATCCTTTTAATTATGCATTGGTCCGAAACACGCGTGGCGGCGGGTGTTTCGGCGTTATTTATACTTGTAAATTCGGCGGCTGGGCTGCTTGGAAACTATCAGCAGGTATCGGTTTTGCCGCCAAACGTTTGGTTTTGGATAGCCGCGGCCGTGATCGGCGGTATAATCGGGTCGACGCTAGGTGCAAAACGGTTTGATTCCCTCACGTTGCGGCGTGTTCTGGCGGCGGTGCTGTTGTTTGCGGCAGTTAAGTTAATTTTAGTGTAGGCATATTATTTGGCGGTTTTGCAATCAAAGAAAACGGAACCATTTACACCTTTTTTGATGAAGCATTTTATTTTTACAATTCTGGTATTGGCAATGTCGGCCGCGGCCCAATCCGGCCGCGTCAAGCCGCCCGAAACACCTGAGCCGACGCCAAAGCCATCGCAAAGGAAGACGTCGATAAAATACACTCCAACGCAGACGGTAGAAAAATTGACCGGTCAGGCGCCGACACCGAAAGCGATCAGTGACGACGACGTTATTACGGTAGCCTCGACACTTGTGCCGATCCCGGTTTCCGTGCTCGATGCAAACGGCAGGGCAGTCACGAATCTAAAACTTGCGGATTTTGAATTAAAGATTAACGGCAAATTGGCCGAGATCAGCGAACTTTCGCGTTCGGAATCGCCGATACGGCTTGCAATGTTATTCGATAATTCGTCGAGCGTGCTGATCGCCCGCGAGTTTGAAACCAGGGCCGCGGTCAAGTTTTTCGACCGAATTCTGCGTCCTGATAAAGACTTGGCCGCTTTATTCAGCGTTTCGACCACGACGCGTATCGAACAGCGATTTACGTCTGATGTAAATTCGCTGACCCGTGCGATTGAGATGTTTCCGCCGCCGATCGGTGCGACCGCTCTTTTGGACGGCATCATACTTTCGGCTGAATACCTGGGCGAAGTGCAGGGCAGACGTGTGATTGTGATTGTATCGGACGGCGACGATACTTCCAGTGATTCCTCGCTTGACCAAACCTTAAAGTCATTGCAGCTTTCAAATTGCCAGGTTTACGTCGTGAAAACAACCGATTTTGAAAACTACAAACGCACCGGCTCACGCGGCGGCAATGCCAACATTCGCCAACTCGCCGCCGAACGCCGCATGATCGAGATCGCCGCGCAAACCGGCGGGAAGGTATATTCGCCAATCGATGAAAAAGAACTCGACGAAGCCTTCCGCCAGATCTCCGCCGAGCTTTCTCAGCAATATATTCTGAGCTATTACCCCGAAAACGAAAGCGAACATCGCGGCGCGTTTCGTGAGATATCGTTGAACGTAAAGGCAAAGCCGAATGTGGATGTCCGCACGCGAAAAGGGTACTACGTGCCACGCAAGTGATGAACGGTGAACGGTGAATGATGAATCTAAGAGTTGAGAATTCACCACTCACCACTCACAATTCACCATTATGCTGTCTCAGCATCTAAATCAATTCTTCGAACACCTCACTTACGAGCGGAACATGAGCCCGCACACGTTGCGGAATTATGCGAGCGATCTGGGGCAGTTTCG
>JANNGV010000396.1:0-1976 GCA_031404055.1 Chloracidobacterium sp. | reverse complement strand
GATTTATATCAGGAAGTAATTTTAGAGCACAACAAGAATCCGCGAAATTTTCGTGAGATTTCGGATGCGGATCAGTATGCGGACGGTAAGAATCCGCTGTGCGGCGACGCGTTGCGTGTTTATGTGAGTTTGGACGGCGATACGGTGACGGATGTTGCGTTCAAGGGTTCGGGCTGTGCGATATCAAAGGCGTCGGCGTCGATGATGACGCAGGCTGTGAAAGGTAAAACGAAAGACGAGGCGGAAGCAATCTTTGGAGAGTTTCATAAGATGGTGACCGGCGAACTCGATATCGAAGCCGACGAGAATGATCTCGGCAAGCTAAAGATATTTGCCGGCGTTTTGGAGTTTCCCGCCCGCGTAAAGTGTGCTTCGTTGAGCTGGCATACTCTGAATGCTGCCCTTCGCGGCGAGGACGTTGTTTCGACGGAATAGAGGATTTGCCCGCGAATTACGCGAAAGGACGCGAATAAGAAACAGCAAGCTTTTTAAAAGAGCCGATCTCCCTTTCGATCCAATCCTTATCCTTTCCGAGTTCCGTTGCCATGATCTCGGCAATCTTCGGGGAAATATCGACCGCGGCCTGTGCATTCAGAAAAAGTGCTCGGGTTCGCCGGGCGAGCACGTCCTCGACCGTTCGTGCCATTTCATCACGCACTGCTGTAACTACATCTGCACGAGTATAGGGCAAGTCGGGATGTAGTAATTCTTCGCTGGCTGGTGCATCTGTTCCTATTATTGCCAGATGTTCTGTGATGGAATTTTGATTTTCCAGATCGGCGACTTCGATGGCCTTATCAACAGCTTCCTCGGCCATCCGGCGATATGTTGTCCATTTGCCGCCCGTGATCGTTATCAGGCCGGAATCCTCTACAAACAGATCGTGTCCCCGTGAGATCGCGGATGTCTTGACAGATTTGCCCGACTTAACCAGCGGGCGAATCCCGGCGAAAACACTGAGAATATCTTGGCGAGACGGTTTCGCTGCCAGATATTGCCCTGCTGTTTCGAGAACGAAATCGATCTCGGCTTCCAGGGCTTCCGGCTCAAGCGTCGGCGCGTCTATCGGCGTGTCCGTCGTGCCGACGAGTAAATGTTCGTGCCACGGAATGCAAAAAAGCACGCGGCCGTCGCTCGTTTTTGGAATCATCATGGCCGAATCGCCCGGAAGAAATTTTTTGTCGAATACGAGATGAATTCCCTGACTATAGGTTATGACAGGCTCGGCATTATCATCTGCCAATTTACGAACGGAATCGGAGAATGCACCGGTCGCATTGATAACGGCTTTTGTTTTTACCAAAAACATTTCGCCGCTTTCGACATCTTCGAATTCGACGCCGCTTATCCGTCCATCATCCGCCTTCGCGAAATTCTTGACTTGAGCGTAGTTCAACACCGCCGCTCCGTGTTGGTAAGCGGTTTTGACCAGATCGATCAGCAGCCGCGTGTCGTCAAATTGCCCGTCATAATAAAGAACACCGCCGGACAGGCCTTCAGATTTTATCGACGGCAAGTGATCGAGCGTTTGGCTCTTTGACAGCATCCTCGATCTTTCGATGCTGTATTTGCCGGACATCAGGTCATAAACTTTCAGCCCTGTGCCGTAAAATATTTTCTGCCAAAGGCTGTAACACGGGACGACGAATTCCTGTCTGTGAACGACGTGCGGAGCATTTTTTAGCAAAATGCCTCGCTCTTTTAGTGCTTCGCGTACAAGCGAAATATTACCTTGAGCCAGATATCGAACCCCGCCATGGACAAGCTTTGTGCTGCGGCTGGACGTGCCTTTGCCGAAATCATGCTGTTCCAGAAGTAGAACATCAAAACCGCGAGACGCCGCATCGACCGCGCAGCCAACGCCGGTCGCACCGCCGCCGATTACGATTATATCCCACGTTTTTTCGCTCTCCGCAACGCGTTTTATGATCTCTGGACGGTTCATTCTATTTTCGATTTTCACGTAAAGACGCAAA
>JANNGV010000395.1:0-5398 GCA_031404055.1 Chloracidobacterium sp. | reverse complement strand
GGGCGCAACTGTAAATAATTCGACTGCGGCGGCAAAACGCTACTTACTAGCTAGGCTTTTGCCATGAAATAATTATCCAGAGAATGGCGATTAGAACTTACTTCAAGAGCTTTGTCAATAAAAATCATCGGCGGCTGTCTAACAATGACAGCGGGCTTTGTGGTAGGTCCGCGTGGGTATCAGCTATCACGTGCTCGATGTCGAAAAGCCCGACGGCATCTACCGGTTCTGGATAGGTTGCCATGCCGGATATTTCCGCCTGATCTCCTGACCTGAGTTAAGAATTTCTAACGCAGAGATCGCTGAGGACGCAGAGAACTACTTAAACAAGGTCGAGATTTTTTCGACAAGAGTTTCCCAAAGAGTTTTTGTTTTAGACCCTGTTTGGCAAGGCATTGTTCGAATTTTTCTTAAAATCTCGGGATCATTTCCTTCGTAAAGAACTGCTTCGATACAAGAAACCCGCACGGCATTTACCGCGTGGTCGAGTTCCTCTGGGTTTTGCGGCTGGCGTTTGAAATAACAATGTCCGTTTTGATCATAATCCATTAATTCAGGGGCTTCGGAACGAGGAGCGTCACACGCTAAACAGGTATCGTATTCGACGAAAAAATCGCCTTCTGCGTTTAACGGATGTCTTTCGAGCTTTTCCATCACTCTTTAATACTTCGCCAGCCTTCTCGCCGCCACAATTATCTCAGCCAAGCTCGGTTGATAATAATCTTCCATCTTCGGAGCAAACGGCACGGGCGTGTCGATCGACGCGACGCGGATTACCGGAGCGTCGAGCCATTCGAAGGCTTCTTCGGCTATTATTGCCGACAGCTCGCCGCCTATGCCGCCGGTCAAGCTCGCTTCGTGCAGGATCATCACGCGATTTGTCTTTTTGACCGTCGCGAGGATCGCTTCCTTATCAAGCGGGGCGAGCGATCGGAGATCGATCACCTCAACGCTAAGGCCGTCCGATTTCTCAAGTTCCTCGGCGGCATCGAGAGCGTTCAAGACCATCGCGCCGAATGTGATGATCGACAGTTCCTTGCCTTCGCGGGCCATTCGGGCCTTGCCGATCTCGACTATGTAATCGTCCTCGGGCAGTTCCTCGCGCAAACGAGGCAGGCGGTAGAGCTTTTTGTGCTCGAAGAAAAGTACCGGATCGGGATCGCGGATAGCCGCTTTGATCAAACCCTTGGCGTCGTATGCGGTCGATGGCTCGACCATTTTCAGCCCGGCCGTGTTCAGAAAAAACGCCTCCGCATTCAGCGAATGAAACGGCCCGCCGCGAACGCCGCCTCCGCATGGCCCGCGGAAAACCGCCGGAATGCCGCCGCAGCCTCGGTAACGCGATTTTGCCGCGTAATTCGTCAGCATATCAAACCCGCATGAGACAAAATCGATAAACTGAAACTCCGCCACCGGCTTCATTCCCATCAAAGCCGCCCCGCAAGCCGCCCCAACGATCGCCGCCTCCGATATCGGCGTGTCGATCATCCGCTCCGCCCCAAAATGGTCGAGAAACCCCTCGGTCAGCTTGAACGCTCCGCCATACGCGCCGACATCCTCGCCGATAACGAACACGCTCTCGTCCGCCGTCATCTCTTCCCAAAGGCCTTCCTTGATCGCTTCGATCAGGGTCACTGATTTTTCTTTTGCTGCCATTCGCCTTAAGACACTACAACTCGTTGGTTTTAGATATATCGCTCGTTTTCGCTTCGTCGCCAAACAACTGTCCGACGGTGGGCGACGGTAAATTATGCTGTTGGCCGCCCAATACTTTCTGTGTACTTTCGACGGCCTCCATCGCGGCGGCACGGTCAGAGCGTGCGACCTTTAACTTCAGACGGCCTTTTTTGGTAGACAGCCCTTCCATCGCGCTCAGATTTTTAAAGCGGATGATGATACTGCCAAACAGGCCGAGAAAGCCTTTGCCGAACTGAATGTCCAGAATATCGCCGACCGGAATGCGCACTTCGCGCACACCGCCTGCCTTCATCATTCCCAAAATTTCTTTTTCGAACTCAAGCACGACACCGGCCGAGCTGAATTTAGCCAGTCCGACCGCTTCGGAAAAACCATGTTCATCGCTGATTTTGAACGGAACTATGCTGAATCCTGGTTTCATTTTTCGTCGCGTCCTCCGTGCGGTTTCCCGTCACACTAGGCGATAGCCGATCCAACCTTATTTTTTCAAATCCCTCGTTTCTTCCTCAGTCTCATCCTCAAACAATTGGCTCACGGGTGTTTGAACTGGCGGCATTAAGGCGGCGGTTTCGCTAATATCTTTTTGCAGTTTTTCGACGGCATTTTTTGCGCGGTCAAAATCTGCGGGCACAAGTTTTAGCGTTAGTTTTCCGTCCTTGTTCGGCAGTTCCGCTAGTTTTGTAAAAGTTGTAGCGCGGATCTCAATCTTGGCACCGCGTTTGAAAAAGCCCTTTCGAAATCGGACATCGAGAATGTCCGGCAATGCTAAACGAACTTCCTTTACGCCGTCGGAGATAAGCCCAAAGAGCTTTGATTCAAACTCGAGAACGATTCCAGCGTGCGAAAACTTGGCCATCCCGTTTATCGACGACAGGCCGCTTTCAGTTTTGAATGGAACGCTTGTAAAACCGGGATTCATCTTTTATTCAGCCACCTCTGCTTTCAGTTTCTTCCTCAAAATCCATTATGTCCATGTCCGTATCGCCTTCGGTCGGTTGACCGAGCAGTTTTAGCCAAACGAACCCGGCCGTGCCGGCTGTCAACGACGCAAGCAGGATAGCCATTTTTGATGCATTGATCACTTCTCCATTAGCCGTGAAGGCGAGGTTTGTGATGAATATCGACATTGTAAAACCGATCCCGCCGAGCATTCCCGCACCGAAGACGTGTTTCCAATTTAGGTCAAGCGGAAGACGGCATATTCCGATAGTTACTACAATAAATGCTATTAGCGTAATGCCGATAGGCTTGCCCGCCACCAAGCCAAGAATGATTCCCAAACTGTTTGGGGTTGAAAGCTCTCCGATCCAATCGCCGCCGACTACTATACCCGTATTCGCAAGAGCAAAAACCGGCAAAATCAAAAAAGCCACTGGTTTATGAAGAAAGTGTTCGAGACGATGCGAAGGAGCTTCGGCGTCATCCTGCTTATGGCTGAACGGTATCGTAAATGCCAGAAGCACACCCGCAATTGTCGCATGAACACCCGATTTGAGCATAAAGAACCACATCAACGAGCCGCCAATAAGATACGGAACAAGCGACATCACCTTCAATACGTGGTTGACTGCGATAAGCATCGCAAAGGCACCCAGAGCGAGCGCGAGATAAGTTAATGAGAGTTCGGCCGTATAAAAGACGGCTATCACGATTATTGCCCCAAGGTCGTCCATAACCGCCAGAGCGACGAGAAATACCTTCAGCGAAGCAGGAACACGATTGCCGAGAAGTGCCAACACCCCAATGGCAAACGCAATATCGGTTGCCATCGGAATGCCTATGCCCGCCTGGGTCGGCGTTCCGTTGTTAAAAGCAAAATGGATCAAGGCAGGCACGACGATGCCGCCAATCGCGGCGAATATCGGAAGGAGGGCATTTTTTATGCTCGACAGCTCGCCAGCGTACAACTCACGCTCAAGTTCGAGCCCGATCAGCAAAAAGAAGATCGCCATTAGCCCATCGTTCACCCAATGCTCGACGCTCAGCGCGCCAAGATAGCCGTGCCAGAAACCTAAATAGCTTGGGCCGACGGCAGTGTTCGCTACGATAAGTGAGATCATCGTGCAAACAATCAGAACGATCGCACCGGCCCGTTCGTTCTCCAAAAAGTCCTTGAACGCTGCGGTAAGTTTTACACTTTTCTTTTTCGACACGTGATATTAGCCGCCTGAGCAATCGCAACTAGGTTGAAAACAGGCTATTTCCGGCCCAAATCCTTTGCCCGCGTTTCATTTTCTTCGGGGTTACGCGCTAACTCGGTTTCCTTTTCTTTATCGGCAACGTAGTTGAATGCGGTCAGCGCAAATGCAACGAGAGCGACGGCAATTCCGTAATACAGCGTTTCGAGTGAGCTTTCCGATTGCAAAAGTTTCTGCACGAATTTGACCGCCATTATCGGTATCAGCACCGATCCGAATTTAGCTTTCAGTTCGTCAAGATTTTTGACCAGCATCCAATCCGGCACTTCAAGCCCACTGATGAAAAGCTCGTACAAGCTGACCGAGATCACCAGCAACGCCACCGCGACAAGGAAACTGTCCAGAGCCTCGAACAAAACATAAAGCGTCGGGCTATTGCTTTCGTGATGAAGGATCGCTATCTGAATGACCTTTACCGTCTTTTCGACACCGACGTAAAGCGCGGCCAGGACACCTATAAGCATGCCGCCGATCGCCACATATGAAAGATACCTCGATTTTTCAACCAGCCATTTCATTTAAGTCTCCAGAAATCCGCCGGAACGCGGGTTCCCAGCCCGCGCCGATTCAAAAGACACTACACGCTTACGCAAGCGGTTCCGACAATACATTACGTTTGAACGCAGGAGCCACGACCGAATTGTCAAAAACTTCATAGGCTGCCGATTCCGGCATAGGGTCGGGCTGTGACTCCGCCCATTCAGCCTCGGCATCCAGAAAGGTTTTAATATCTTTGACCATTTTATCCATCTCAGCCTGCGACATCAGTCTATTATCGAGCAGATATCTTTCATACCGCGTTACCGGATCGTTATGCTCGGCCCACCACGCGATCTCGCCGTCGGGTACGTAAGATTGATTGTCATGCTCGGCGTGGCCTTTGCGGCGATACGTGTGGACTTCGAGCAGCACCGCGCCACCGCCGCCACGGGCGTATTCGACCGCTTCCTTCATTACCTCGTAGCAATGGATGACATCGTTGCCGTCCGCCGTCAGGCCCTTGATGCCGTACCCGATGGCTTTTTCGACGAAGTTGCTGCACGCCGCCTGGTTTCGCGTCGGGGTCGAATACGCATAACCGTTATTTTCGATGACGGTGATCAGCGGCAGTTTCTGCACGGCCGCAAAGTTGACGCCCTCGTGAAATGCTCCGGTCGAGCTTGCACCTTCGCCGATGTAGGCGACGGCGACACGGTTTTCCTTTTTCATCCGCGAAGCCAGAAGCACGCCCGTCATCACCGGGATCATATCGCCGAGATGCGAGATCGGCCCGACAAAACCTTTTTCCAGATCGGCAAAATGGAATTGAACGTCGGTCGCACGGCTCGGCGCCGTGCCCTTGCCCAGGTATTGCAGAAAGATCGTCCGCGGCTCGATTCCCTTTACAAAAACCGCACCGATATCTCGGATAAGCGGCGCTATAAAATCCTGCGGCTCGAGTGCAAACGCCGTCCCGACAGCTGTTGCTTCCTGCCCAAGCGATGTAAAAACGCCGCCCGTCA
>JANNGV010000394.1:0-5220 GCA_031404055.1 Chloracidobacterium sp. | reverse complement strand
CGCAAGCCAAGTCATTGAATTTACTGATGATAGGCGAACGCGATGCGTTTGACCTTGGTGTCGAGGTCGGACGCGTGCGACTGATAGTTTTTGTCGTCGTCAGTGTTTTGGTCGGATCGACCGTTGCCGCAAGCGGTTCGGTTGGCTACGTCGGTTTGATCGTGCCGCATCTCGTTCGCATGGCGGCGGGCAGCGATAACCGGCTCGTCGTGCCGTTTTCGGCGCTCGCCGGGGCGATATTTGTTGTCTTGGCGGATACTGTCGCTCGGACGGCGATCGCGCCAAGGGAGTTGCCGGTCGGAGCGATCACGGCATTGATCGGGGCTCCTTTGTTTATTTATCTATTGAAGAGGAATTAGCCGCAAGAAGGCGCAAAAGTCACAAAAACTTTTTTTCGCCTTTTGCGCCTTTTTGCGGCAATAATCCAAATGCTTGAAGTTCGAAACATCACAGTTAAATATGGCCCATGCGAGATTTTGCGGGACATTTCGTTCGAACAGAAAGCCGGCGAGATCATTGCCGTGCTCGGTGCGAACGGGGCCGGTAAGACGTCCCTGATTCGTGCTTTGAACGGAACGCTGACGGTATCGACGGGCGAAATATTGCTCAGCGGCAAATCTCTCGCTAGTTTTTCGCGGCGGCAGATCGCCCAAACGATTGCGGTTGTCGCTCAGGAAAACGAAACTAAATTTCCGGTCACCGTTCTGCAATTCGTTTTATCGGGACGCTTCGCACGCGGTTCGGCGTTTGGATGGGAGACGGCGGACGATCTCGAAATTGCTGCGAAGGCCCTGCGCGAATGCGACCTTGTCGACTACTGCCAACGTTTGATGAACGAACTGTCCGGCGGCGAACGCCAACGGGTGGTTTTGGCAAGAGCTTTGGCAACCGAAGCGAAAATTCTGCTGCTTGATGAGCCAACGGCGAATTTGGATCTGGCACACCAAGCTTTGATGTTTCACCTGGTTCGCGAACGCTGTCGAAAGGGTGCAAATTCTGCAATTGTCATCACGCACGACCTCAATCTGGCGTCGGAATTTGCCGATAGAATCATGCTTTTGAAGAACGGGAGAATATTCGCGATCGGCACACCGACAGAAGTTCTCCACGAGGATAAGTTGCGAGAAGTTTTTGACGTAAGGGTTTTGCTGGACGAAAATCCGGCGAGCAAAAAAGTTAGAGTAACGACAGTGTATTAGGAGAATTATCCACAGATGAAAACAGATATATTGTTTTTCCGACCTGTTTTATCCGTGTTCATCCGCGGGATAATTGTTAGACGAACGACGCAAAGGAAGTTTGGTGCAAAGCCAACACTGCCCACGCAACCGTGATTCCAGTGCGGAGTGTGGAGTGTAGAATGCGGAATTCAAGATTACGAATTCCGCAGTCCGCATTCCACGTCCCGCATTCGGAAGAGCCGGGAACTTTGCCCGTTTGTCAGGTTAAAACCATTCTGCGATGGGCAGAAAAGGAGAAGGTATGAACGTATTCAGAATTGTTTGTTTTATCTGGTTATTATGTTTGGAGATTTCGGCGCAGCAAACCGCGACGGTCTCCGGTAAGGTGTTTGTAAATCAAAGTCCAGTAAAGGCGACCGTTGTCCTAAGGCAAAACGGACAGGAAATTCGGCGCACGACTTCGGATGCTGATGGTATTTATCGATTCGATAATATTCCGAACGGAAGTTACCAGATGGGTATTCAAGGAACGCAAGAAGGTACTGTGGTCCTACTTGAAGAAAGACAGCTCCGTGTTAACGGGAATGTATCTGTAACCCTAAACTTTGCACTCGCAGAAATAAAATCTACTGCAGTTCCTGGACCCTCGATTCAAGAAACGGTTACAATTTCTGCCGATTCCAGTCAGCTTAGAGAAGAAGTCTCTAAAACCGTAAACGTCATTTCCGGCCAGGAAATGCGCGATCGGGCGGACATTACGCTCGTCGATTCGCTTCGGACGATTCCCGGTTTTCGCATTCAACAGCTTGGCGGTTTCGGCCGCACGGCATCGATCAAATCACGCGGGCTTCGAAATCAGGATACGGCGATATTGATTGACGGGATGCGGTTTCGAGATGCCGCTTCGATCACGGGGGATGCGTCGGCATTTCTGTCAGATCTGACACTGACGAGCGTCAGCAAAGTTGAGGTTTTGCGCGGGCCTGGTTCGTCGCTCTACGGAACGAACGCGATCGGCGGCACGGTCGATTTTCAGACGCCGGTGCCGCAAAATGGTTGGCACGGACAGGTCAGCGGAGCATTGGGCGGACTCGGACTCGGGCGCTTTCGCGGAAACATCAGCAAGGGCACGAGCGACGGTAAATTCGGCTTTAACGCCGCTGTTTCGCGGACGGTTTATACGGAGGGCATAGATGGTGACGACGACGCCCGCAACACTAATTTTCAATCGCGTGTCGAGGCAAATCCGTTTTCGAAAACGAACATTTCTGCCCGGTTTTTTCTCTCGGACGCATTTGTCGCTCTGAATTCCAGTCCCGACACATTCGGCGTCTTGCCGCCGTCCGCCAGCACAATAATTGGCGCGGTTCCGAATGTTAATTTCGTCTTTGACACGAACGACCCCGACAATTCGCAGAAGTCGAAGTTCTTTAACGGCCAGTTTGTATTGACGCAGATCATAAACAGTCAACTCACATTTCAGGGCTACTATTCAGGCTTGACGACCAGGCGGACAAACGATAACGATGTTCTCGGAGCGGGTTTTCAAAGCGCTTCGACGAGCATATTTGAAGGCATGATCCACACGGCAAACGGGCATATCGATTGGACGCCGAACGGCTTTAATCGATTAACCGTTGGTTACGAGTTCGAGCGGGAAAACTTCCGTAACGAAGGCTCGACGCCGAGCGGAACGGAAGATTTTTTCACCGACGCTTCACAATCAAGCAATACCGTCTATGTTCAGGACCTGGTTCGGCTTCTCGACGGAAAATTGCAGTTCGCCAGCGGATTTCGGGCACAGTTCTTTAGTTTGGACACGCCCGGATTTAGCCTGGCCAACGCCCCGTACTCGAACCTGACACTCGAAAATCCGCCGTCGGCTTACACCTTTGACGGATCGGCGTCGTATTTCTTTCCAAGCTCCGGTACAAAGATTAGGACACACATTGGGAACGGCTATCGCGTGCCGTCGCTCTACGAGAGATTCGGCACATTTTACAGCACATTCGGCGGCAATAGGTTTGTCCCGATCGGTGCTCCCGACCTGAAACCGGAACGGACAGCGGCTTTTGATTTGGGAATCGAGCAAAATCTATTCGATAACCTGGCCAGATTGTCGGCGACGTATTTTTATTCGAATCTCAATAGAACGATCGGCTACGGATTATTGCCACAGCCTGATCCGTTTGGCCGCGACAATTTCGATTCTGGGGGCGGATATTTGAATAAAGAAGGCGGCCTCGCCCGTGGACTTGAACTAAGCGGCGATGTAAAGGCTACGTCATCAACTAACATCTTCGCGTCTTATACGTATACAAACAGCGATCAACGTGAGCCACAAGTTTCTGGAAGCGGAATTTCCAGAACGCTCGGTATTCCCGTAAGCCAATTCACATTAACAGCGACGCAGAGGATCAAGCGCTTTTGGGTAAACGCTGATTTCCTTGGGACAAGCAGTTATCTGGCTCCGATCTTCGACACTAACGCTTTAAGGTTTGAGACATTCATATATAGGTTCAAAGGAAATCGACGATTGGATTTGACTGCCGGATACACGTTTTCGCTGAACAAAGACAAGTTCAGCCTGCGAGTTTTTGGAACCGTCGAGAACTTGCTCGATTACGAATACTTCGAAAACGGCTTCCGCACCGCCGGGATCAACGGGCGGATCGGAGTAAGCTTCGGGTTCTAGAGTTCAGAGTTCAAGCTTTATAGCTTTTATTCGCTGGAAAAGAGCAAACTAAAGTTTGAACTCTAAACATCAAATCTCGTGCTAGAATCATAAAACGAGGCTTAAGATTATGAGAGTGAAAATACTGTATTTATTGTGTTTAAGTATTTTGTCTGTAGTTCCGGCTGTGGCGCAGACCAAATCTGTAACAAATGCCGACCTTGAAAAGTTTCGCCAAAAACGCCTTCAGGCCGAAAGGGATTATCGGGAAAACTATGCCAAACTGGGTTTTCCGTCGCCCGAAGAACTTGCCCGTCAGATCGAAAAAAGCCGAGTGGAACGTGAAGCTCTTGCCGAGCGACTGACGGCTGAGAGGTTGCAAAGAGAACAGGCCGAGGCCGAGCGGGCCGAGATAGTCCGATACAATGAGCAGATCCGGTATCTTAATTCGGACGATTTAACCTTTAGGGATTCGGGATACTACACCAGCTATCCGCGGACGATCTTTTACGGGCGTCGATACCCAAAACATAAGCCGCAGAATCACTATAATTATCCTAATGTAAGAAACGGTTTTCCTTTTATCAATTTTTACGGTCATGCAAATCCACCTGTAATGATTGTCCGCAACCCAAACTCGCGGTGGCTGCGAAGATAGCTGATGAAATTGAAATGATTTTTTGAGTTTTCGGCCACACGCGAATGTGCTTTTTGCATATTTCGCTTTTTTTACGTCGTAATTGTTTTATTCGCTTTCCTTAGTATAATACTATTTTGTGATACTATTTTCTGGTGAAAAAGAAGCATCGACAAACATTAAGGGAGATTTTTACGAAACCTGTCCGCTCAAACATTTTATGGGACGATATTGAGAAGTTACTGATCGCGTTAGGAGCGATCTAAGCGAAGGGAGTGGTTCGAGACTGCGAATAGCCTTGAATGGTGTACGAGCCGTTTTTCACCGTCCGCATCCGAGAAAAGAAACTGACAAAGGAGCGGTTGTTTCAATGCGAAGATTTTTGACGGAGGCTGATGTTAACGAAGATGAAGTATAAGAATTACGAGGCGACGGTAAAATTCGATGAAAAGGCGGAGATGTTTTACGGCGAGGTAATCAACACCCGTGATGTGATAACTTTTCAGGGGAGATCTGTAGAAGAATTAAAACGTGAGTTTGAGATCTCGGTTGAGGATTATTTGGACTTCTGCCGTGAGAGAAAAGAGGAACCTGACAAACCTTTTTCAGGTAATTTTGTCTTGCGTATTTCTCCTGAACTTCATCACAGGCTCTATAAAAAAGCGAAACTTAGTGGCAAAAGCCTGAATTCACTAATTGAGGAAAGCTTGACCTCGATCAAAGCGTAA
>JANNGV010000393.1:0-3419 GCA_031404055.1 Chloracidobacterium sp. | reverse complement strand
ATGAATACGAAGTGCAGCCCGGCCTGTTTATCGACGGCAAACTAACGCTCGGAGAGAATATCGGCGATTTTGCGGGACTTACCGTAGCGTACGACGCCTATATGAAATCGCTTGAGAGCAAAGCAAAACCCGCGAATATCGACGGTTTTACGCCCGAACAGAGATTCTTCCTGGGCTGGGCACAGGTCTGGGCCGGAAAATATACGCCTAGCGCGGAAATTTTACAGGTCAAAACAAACACCCATTCACTGCCCCGCTGGCGTGTGAACGGTCCGCTGTCAAACATGCCTCAATTCCGAGAAGCCTTCGGCTGCAAATCTGGGCAAGCTATGGTAAGAACGAATAGCTGTTTGATTTGGTAGCGCGGACTACTAGCTACATGCTTTAGCCTCTTATGGTCGAGGCCGCCCTAAACTGGCAGCCTGTCTTTGAGCCGCTATTCCACAAAATGAACTATTTCATTCCGCTAGAAATCATTTGGCAAATGCAATAATAAATATCTGAATAGGAGTACATCCGCAAACAAGAAATGCACGGAGAATACAAATGTAGTATCCGCCGCTTCCGATTGGTATAGGAAAGCTGCCCAGGCAAGGCTACAAAGAATCGCTCCCGAAAGGATGAACCGCGAGGCCCAGCGACCACGCATAAAACACCCGGCAGCAAGAACAAAGATAGCCCCCCATGAAATCGCGACTATAGAAACCCATACGAGATCCACAGTGTCGCGGGGCCCGGATAGCAAGCCAGTCATCGACCAAACCAAGACGAGTCCTATCGGCACAACGCCGTGACCGATTGCCGTCAAGGACGTCGTAAAGGCAAGAATGACGAATAAGGAGAGTAATTTTAACGTTGTCATCGGTTGTCCTTGCCAGCGACGTTTTTCCGAGTGCCATTGAAGTTTAACTGTAAACCGAAAGTAAACAAAAGGCCGGAGTTTGTCGCTCCGGCCTTTAAGTTTTTACATTGATGTTACGCCCTTACTTGCGTGCGGGCTTCTGCAATTTCGGCCGCCCGGACAAGATTGTCCACGTTCCGTTATAGTTCGTCGTCATCGATCTCGATCTTCATCGCTTCGTCGATATCGAACTCTTCTTCGGGAGCATCGAGGCTGATGTCGTCTGGTGTTTCTTCCGGTGCATCGAACTCATCGTCGGTATCGACCCCGGGAACGCCGGCAAGGATCGGGGGAAGTTCGAGGCCCCCGCGGATATCGGCTAATTCATCGAACTCGTCCTCCTGCTTTTGGTTCTCGGTCGCGTCATACGCAACCTTGACGTTGCGGTAATACTTCATGCCGGTTCCGGCCGGGATGAGGCGTCCCATAATGACGTTTTCCTTCAGCCCGCGAAGGTAATCGACGCGGCCAGAAATTGCCGCTTCGGTCAACACGCGGGTCGTTTCCTGGAAGCTGGCCGCGGAGATGAATGAATCGGTTGAAAGCGACGCCTTCGTGATGCCGAGCAGCAGCGGTTCGCCGACCGAAGTCTGGCCGCCGTCTTCGGCGACACGGCGGTTTTCGTCCTCGTACCGGAAGCGGTCGACCTGTTCTTCCATGAGGAAATCAGTGTCGCCGACCTCTTTGATCTTAACCCAGCGAAGCATTTGCCGAACGATGACCTCGATGTGCTTATCATTGATGTTGACGCCCTGCAAGCGATAGACTTCCTGAATCTCGTTCACTATGTAATTCTGCAAAGCCTCGGTTCCGAGAACACGCAGGATATCGTGCGGGTTGAGCGGGCCGTCCATTAACGGTTCGCCGGCGCGTACACGATCATCTTCCTGCACGTTGATATGTGTTCCGCGCGGGATGTCGTATTCGCGTTCGGCACCATCGTCGCCGGTGATGATGATCTTGCGTTTACCTTTGGCGATCGGACCGAATTTCACATTACCGTTGATCTCGGACATCATTGCCGTTTCACCTGGACGCCGTGCTTCGAAAAGCTCGACGACACGCGGCAGACCGCCGACGATGTCTTTTGTCTTGGTCGTTTCACGCGGAATCTTAGCAATAACGTCGCCCGGTTCGATCTGCTGGCCGTCTTCGACCATGAGATTTGCACGGATTGGCATCTGATAGGTCTTCAGCGTTTTGTTGCCTTCTTTGATCTCAAGACGGGGTTGATTTTTCTCGTCCGAATCTTTAACCACCAGACGTTTCTGCCCCGTAACCTTGTCGATCTCTTCTTCGACCGTTTTGCCTTCTTTGAGGTCCTGATATTTAACAATACCCTTGACCTCGGTCAGGATGGCGAACGTAAACGGATCCCACGTAACTAAAATGTCGTCTTCTTTGACTTTCTGGCCGTCCTTTACGTGCAATTGAGCACCGTAAACGATCTGATAGCGTGCAACTTCGCGTCCACGTTCGTCCATAAGTGCGAGCTCGGACTGCCGCTTGAGTGAAATCAGCTCCTTGTTTCGGTTCTTAATTACCTTAAGATCGTCAAGGTACTTAACCGTTCCGTCCATCGCGGCTTCGTGTTTCGTTTCCTGCTCGAGACGGGCGGTTCCACCAACGTGGAATGTGCGCATCGTAAGCTGCGTTCCCGGTTCGCCGATAGACTGTGCAGCGACGACGCCGACTGCCTCGCCGATCTCAACCGTGTTGCCGGTCGCCAGATTACGGCCGTAGCATTTTACACAGATACCGCGACGGCTCTCGCAGGTAAGTGCGGAACGAATCCGGACCTTCTGCAAACCTGTAAGCTGAACCTGAGCGGCAAGGTCCTCATCAATCTCGGTATTGGCCGTAACAACCGTTATGCCTTCGACCGGATCGATAATATCGTCAAGCGATGTGCAGCCGACGATCCTGTCCCGCAGCGATTCCACTTCTTCACCGTTGCGGATGATCGCTTCGGCCCAAATGCCGCGAAGCGTTCCGCAATCCTGTTCGGAAACGATAACGTCCTGAGCAACGTCAACCAAACGGCGAGTCAGATAACCCGAATCGGCCGTTTTCAAGGCGGTATCGGCAAGGCCCTTGCGAGCGCCGTGCGTCGAAATAAAGTACTGCAAAACGTTAAGGCCTTCGCGGAAGTTGGCGACGATCGGCGTTTCGATGATCTCGCCCGACGGCTTCGCCATCAGGCCGCGCATACCGGCAAGCTGCCGGATCTGAGCGTCCGAGCCACGAGCACCGGAATCGGCCATGACAAGAATCGGATTGAGTTCCTTCCGTTCGTCCTCACGTTTGTGCATGGCGAGGAACATTTCTTTTGCGACGTGATCGGTCACTTCGGACCAGATCGCAGTCACCTTGTTCTCGCGTTCCATGTTGGTCATCGTCGCGTCTTCGTACTGCTTTTGCAGTTTGTCGACCTCGACTCGAGCCTTCTCGATAATCCCTTTTTTGCTGGACGGCGTAACCATGTCGTCAATGCCGATAGACATGCCGGACTTGGTGG
>JANNGV010000392.1:0-5378 GCA_031404055.1 Chloracidobacterium sp. | reverse complement strand
GTTTAGCCTGGTTGCAAATCGGGACCAAAATTTTACGGAGTCGATAAGGGTCGCCACGGAAGTTACGCGGAAAGCGTTGGCCGACGGAATTCCCGCCGACACACTGCTCAATGTGAATGTTCCGAAGGGCGTTCCGCAAGGCATTCGCATCACAAAACAGGGATTCAAGACGGCTCGTCCGGTGATCTCTGAACACATCGATCCGCGCGGGAAACTTTATTATTGGATCGGCGAAGAGCGTGTCGGATTTCGTGCCGAGGGCGGAACGGATTTTGAGGCGATCGACGAGGGTTATGTGTCGGTGACGCCGATGCGAAGCGACCTGACCAATCACAGCGCGATAGAAGAACTCGGCGGATGGAACGCCGATTCGCTTTAAAACGTAGAGCACGGGCGACATGACCCGTGCTCCTTTGGCCGACCGGAACCTTTAATTAACTAATTAACGCAAAGCAACCGCGACCGTTTCCATTTTCTTCGCTCCGCTTTCGGCCATTCGGGCATCCGAGCCTTTTGCCTTCATTTTTATTTCAAAGGTGGGAGTGATAATCCGCCGCAGAGTATAGGTACCGTTCGCTTTAACGAATACCAGCTTTCCCGGGTCGGCACCTTCGCTTGCACCAAGTAGCTGCGTGATCCCCAAAAGCTGCATTTTTCCGCTCTTTCTTTCAAGGATCGCGAGAGCCCCGCTGCTCGATTGTGACGATACAGGTCCAACCGCGTATGATCCCGCCGCGTACGAAACACCTTTTGCCTGAAAATCAAAAGGAACCTCGGCGATATATTGCTGGGAAAGCTGCGCGTTCCCAACCACGCTCAACATCAAAACGAAACCCGCCAAAATGCCTGTCTTTACCAATAATCTGTTCATGATGACCTCCTAAGATTGCTTATAAATAATTTGTCTTGCGGAAGGGATTAATTTCGCCTCCAACTTACATCGCGACAAAGGGAGCAGAATCGTCGCAAAATAATTTTCTGTAATGCAAATTATCTTGCTTGGAAACGTCAAAAGAACAATAATCGGTGTTGAAAAATGAGCCAGCAGAACATCGCATCGGCAAATATTACGCAAATGCTGCGCGAATGGGGCGACGGCCGGCGTGAGGCGTTAGACGAGATTTTGCCTCACATCTACGGCGAACTTCACCGGCAGGCGGCTCGGGCCTTGCGTCGGGAGCGGCCTAACCACAGCCTCCAAACCACGGCGCTTGTACACGAAGCTTACTTAAAACTGGTAGATCAGCGCGACGTCGAATGGAAAAACCGGTCGCATTTTTTTGCAATCGCGGCACAGGCAATGCGGCGGATACTTGTGGATTACGCAAAAACGCGCAATCGTAAAAAACGCGGTGGTCCAAATGAAGATCTGCCGCTTGAAGAAGCACTTTTAGCGGCCGCGGATGCGGCCAACGTCGATCTTCTGGCATTGGACGAAGCTCTTTCACGGCTGGCGGCATTCGATTCGCAACAGGAAAAGATTGTCGAGCTAAGATATTTTTGTGGACTAAGCCTGGATGAGACCGCCGAAACACTAGGAATTTCGAGAGCAACCGTAGCGCGCGACTGGGACGTGGCAAAGGCCTGGCTTTACCGCGAACTGACGCGTTAATTCGTGGTGCGAGGCTCCGTCCTCTCCTCTTATTCCGTCCCGTTCCTCTTGTTCTGTGGTTCGGTTTTAGATCAACCACGGAACAAGAGGAATAAGAGGAAGGAGGAGGAAAGAAAGATCGTTTGTTATGTGTCGGAATCGAAATGGCTCACAAAAATTGGCAACAAGTTAAAGATACCTTCCACGAGGCTCTGCGGCGAGATACAGGCGAGCGGGATAGTTTTCTTGATGAAGTGTGCAAGGGCGATATCGATTTTCGTATCGAAGTCGAATCGCTTCTGATATCGCTTGCCGAAGCGAAAAGTTTTTTGGAGCAGCCCGTAATCGGCGAAGTGCCCCAACCGCAATCCGCATGGCGCCTGGAGAAAGGTCAGATGTTCTCGCATTACCGCATCGTTTCGCCAATCGGATCGGGCGGCATGGGCGTGGTTTACCTTGCCGAAGATGAGCATCTGCACCGAAGCGTTGCTCTGAAGGTCCTGCCCGAAGATCTATTGGAAAACCGCGAGCGTCTGCAGCGGTTTCAGCGTGAGGCCCTCGTCGTTTCCGCGCTGAATCATCCGAATATTCTGACGATATTCGAATTCGGAACCGCCGGCGACGTTCACTTTCTGGCCTCCGAATTTGTGAAAGGCGAAACCCTGCGCTCACGTCTCGAGAACGGCAGACTGACATTGCACGACACTCTGGAAATTGCCACGCAAATTGCGTCCGCGCTCAAGGGAGCACACGAGGCGGGCGTAGTCCATCGCGACATCAAACCGGAAAACGTGATGATTCGCGATGACGGCTATGTGAAGGTGCTGGATTTTGGGCTGGCAAAGCTCGCCGCGGGGCCAACCGCGGATTTTGAAACCGAGACTAAGAGAATTCTCAGTAAGCCCGGTGTGATCATGGGAACGGTGACGTATATGTCGCCAGAGCAGGCACGCGGCCGCTCAATTGACGCACGCTCCGATTTGTTCAGTTTCGGCGTCGTGCTCTTTGAGATGCTGACGGGCAAGGTCCCGTTCACAGGTGAGACAATGACCGACGTCGTTGCCGGGATAGTACAGATGACTCCGAGACCGGTGAGCAGCTACAACAGCTCGGTGCCGGACGAAATGGACCGGATCATCGCAAAATGCCTTGAAAAAGACCGCGACGAACGCTATCAAACTGCCGCCGACTTGCTCGCCGATCTAAAACGTTTAGCGAAACGGAGCGACACAATCTCCGAACCGGGGGCAAAGCGTTCAATCCCCGACGGGCACCCGACGCAAATCCTGGTCGAACGGGCGACAGAGCGCTCCGTCATCACTACTCAACCGTCGAGAAAGCCGAATTTCGTCTTTGCCGCGACAGGGGTTTTTTTTATCGCAGCTCTTGCGGTCGGCTACTGGTATTTCGGAAGCCAAAACACAAATCAGATCGCTTCGATCGCCGTTCTGCCTTTTCACAACAAGAGCGGCGATGAGGATACAGAGTATCTTTCTGATGGCTTGGCCGAATCGCTCATTTACCGGCTCTCGCAGTTGCCCAATCTAAAAGTCAGCCCAACGAGTTCCGTGTTTCGCTACAAGGGCAAAGAGATCGAGGCGGAGAAGGTCGGCAAGGAACTTGGCGTTGATGCGGTAATGTCCGGGCGAATGGTACAGCGCGGCGATAACTTGACTGTGAGCGTAAACCTTGTCGACGTGAGGAACAATAAAGTGATTTGGGGAGAGCAATACGAGCGAAAAATGTCGGATCTGCTTGCGACACAGCGCGAGATCGCCCGCCAGATCGTCGATGCCCTCAAGATCAAAGTTTCGGGCGACGAAAAAGGGCTTGCCAAGAACTACACGGAAAACAGCGAAGCGTATCAGCTTTATCTACGGGGCCGTTTCTACTGGAGCAAACGGAACCCGGAAGCCCTGAAAAAAGCGATCGAATACTTCGATCAGGCAATTGAGAAGGACCCTGGGTTTGCTTTGGCTTTTGCTGGCCTTGCCGACGCCTATGTCGTGCCGGCGACCGGTTTGCCGCCGAGAGAAGCGATGCCTAAAGCAAAGGAGGCCGCTTTAAAGGCACTGGAACTGGACGAGTCGCTTGCCGAAGCTCACACGTCGCTTGGGCGCGTATTGCAGGTTTATGACTGGAACTGGGCCGGCGCAGAAGAACAATTCAAGCGGGCAATCGAATTGAATCCGCGTTATGCCGTAGCTCATCAATGGTACGGGGGATATTACGAGAGACTTGGCCGCAACACCGAGGCAGCCTTCGAACGAAAAGTGGCACTCGACCTCGACCCGCTTTCGCTGATCATCAACTTTGAGCTGGGCTCGTCGTATTACTATGGACGCGAATACGACAAGGCGATCGAGCAATTCAAGAAGACGCTCGAGTTGGACCCAACGTTCCCGGCCGCCCTGCAATTCCTGCCGGCCGCCTATTTGCAGAAGGGGATGAACGACGAAGCGATCGCACTCTTTAAGAAGAATTTTGACAGCGGGTCGGCCTTCTTTTCGATCGGCGGCCTTGGTAACGCCTACGCGGTATCAGGCCGTAAGCAAGAAGCCCACGCTATGATCGATGAACTGAAGCGTCTTCGGGGACAGCGGTACATTTCAGCTGTTAACGTGGCACTGGTTTATGCCGGTCTTGGCGACAAAGACCAGGCATTCGAGTGGCTGGAGAAGGGTTACGAGGAACGTGCCTTTCAGATGCAATGGCTCAAAGTAGAGCCGCGTTGGGACAGCCTTCGCGACGACCCGCGATTTCAAGATCTGACACGGCGCATCGGGTTGCAATGATAATCCGCAAAATCTTTTCAACTACCCACCGATAGAATATCTGTCAAATAGCAACTATAATCCATGTGATGAGTTCCAATGCCTCACCGGCTCCAATGAAAGATGGATACGAAATACCGCGTCTGCGAATGGTCGAGCGACTGCGGGACCATTATAAGATCGCCGATCCGCGGGTTTTGGACGTCATGAATACTGTGCCGCGGCACCTGTTCGTGCCGGAGGCTCTAAAGTCGCAGGGCTACAAGGACAATGCATTGCCGATCGCGGCGGGCCAGACGATCTCGCAGCCCTTCATCGTTGCCAAAATGACGGAGCTGCTGGAGCTGACGGGTAAAGAACGTGTTCTGGAGATCGGTGCGGGATCGGGTTATCAATCGGCCGTGTTGGCAAGCCTTGCGAGGAAAGTCTACGCAATTGAACGTATCCAGAATCTGGCGAGCGATGCTCTGGCAAAGCTTCGCGGCCTCGGCTATAACAACGTTTCGATGCGGAACGCCGATGGAACCAATGGATGGCAGGTGTATGCTCCGTTCGATGCAATTTTGGTCGCGGCTGGCGGGCCCGAGGTGCCGAAACCGCTGCTTGATCAGCTCGAGATCGGCGGCAGGCTTGTTGTTCCGATAGGTGAGGATCAGAAGACGCAGACTCTCGTAAGAGTCACGCGCACCGCTGATGGTTTTCAGAGCGAAAATCACGGACCGTGCTCTTTCGTACCTCTAATAGGGCAGCACGGATGGAAATAAATGGAAGCAATTATTGAGTTTATTTTACAGGTCAAGGAATACGTCCTAAACCCTAAACTACTAATCGACTGGATGCTCTTAAAGTTAGGCATCTACGTCTATGTCGGACTGTTTTTTATTATTTTTGCAGAAACGGGATTGGCGGTCGGATTTTTTCTGCCGGGTGATTCCCTTCTGGTCGTTGCGGGACTATTTGCGGCGGCCGGCAAACTTGATCTGATGGTTTTAATGATAACCCTTTTTGTAGCC
>JANNGV010000391.1:0-2185 GCA_031404055.1 Chloracidobacterium sp. | reverse complement strand
CCGCAAGCGGTGCAAGCAAAATCGTTTATTCTGGCAGCCCGAAGAATGTTGAAAAAAACTCTTCAGGCGCGAGCAGCGTTCGTGAGAAGTAACGCTAAATAATGGTAGGCGGAAAGGGCGGGTTCATAATGATCTCGTCCTATTACGTTTCAACGGCCCTGGTTCTGATCCCTGACAAATTCCCGGCCCTATCAATCCCAACTACATAAATGTCGATTTGAATTCGCCCTATCCGCAGCACGGTCAAATCATCCAGATTGTCTTCAAGCAATTTCTGAAGTTCTAGGAATCGATTCGCATTTCTGGTTTCGACGGGCGTAAACCAATCCTGAATCTTTGTAGGCCTGGCGAAAAATTCGACAAACGCCCTTTCCTCGCTCTCTTTTTTGTCTTTCGATCCTAGCTCCCTTACGATTGCTTCGAGCGGGGAAACCACGACCTTGCCGCCAAAAAAAGGTAGTATCGCGGCCTCGGTCTCGCTGGGAAAAAATAGGCCTTGGCAAGCCCTTTCGATCTCCTTCTCAAAACCCTCATTCTTTTCCGTTTTCTTTTTGTTCGTTATCAAAATTTTTTCTTTAATTTTGCCGATTTTTGACCTATAATTTGCATTGTCAACCAGTCTAACAGAAAGAAAAAACATGCCAAACCGTTGTCTAAAAAAGGGTTTAATCGGCTTCGGAGAGCGTTAAAAATTTCTGTGGATTTCTCCTTGCGCTTGCCTGTTTCCTGTGTTAGTCTGTCACCCGTTTCATAACTTCTCGGTCTTGTAAAGTGTTGTAAATAAATAACTTAAGGTTATACTTTAAGTTTTATAAGTATTTCCACACGTCTGTGGAAAAGTTTGTGGATAACTTCCGCCCCAAGCTTTTTCAAATAGCAAAACTCGCGATAAAGAAACGGCTTGCGGCATATTTGCCACAGCTATTTTCGTGATTTCCGGCCATCTTTTAGGACCGCATTACGCAGAACCGATTTTTTGATCTAAAATTTATTTTCGGAGATTATTAGTGGACGCCCTTTTACAACAAACCGAGCTTTGGAACGACATACTTTTGTCCGTCGAGAAACGATTGAACAAGCATGTTGTCGATTCATGGTTCAGGCCCATCCAATTCGAAGGTTATGATGCAGACGACGGCATTCTGCATCTTCGGGCCGGACAGGTTACAAAAGACTGGGTCACTCTTTACTACTCCGAACTCCTGCAGAAGACGCTTGAAGAATTTGACCTCGCTGATCACCGTTTCGAGTGGAGCATTGACGAAAGCGAGACCGCCGAGGACCGGTTCCCGCAGGAAACGGACGCCGACTTTTTCTTTGAAACAAAAAAGCCTTACATTTCCTTGCCTCTGCAAAACATAACCGATCGACAGACAAGCCCCGCGTTCGTCAAAAATGTATCTACGAATTTTGTCGAGTCCGACCCGATTGAGAATTCGCTTAATCCGAAATACACGTTTGATAAATTCGTCGTCGGATCATCGAACCAGTTCGCCCACGCCGCCTCCAAGGGTGCTGCCGATACACCAGGCAAAACTTATAACCCGTTATTTATTTACGGCGGAGTCGGCCTAGGTAAAACGCACCTGATGCATGCCATCGGCCATTCGATAAAGGAAAGCAACCGCCACCTTCGCGTTTCTTACGTTACGTCCGAGAAGTTCATGAACGAGCTTATCAACGCTATCCGCTACGACAAAACACAGAGTTTCCGCGAAAAGTATCGTTCTATTGATGTCCTCCTTATGGATGACGTCCAGTTCATGGCCGGCAAGGAACGCACGCAGGAAGAGTTTTTCCATACCTTCAACACGCTGCATAACGACCAAAAGCAGATCGTTATCTCTTCCGATTGCCCTCCGCGCGATATACCGACGCTGCAAGAGCGATTGCATTCGCGGTTCGAATGGGGACTGATCGCCGACATCGAACCGCCCGATCTTGAAACAAAGGTCGCAATTCTAAAGCGTAAAGCCGATCTCGACGGCATTTTCCTGCCGGACGACATCGCCATATATATCGCCAACAAGATCCGCAGCAATGTCCGTGAGCTTGAAGGGTCGCTTGTCCGCCTCGTCGCCATCTCGTCTTTGCGCGGCGTACCGATATCCAAAATGCTCGCCCAGGACGCGATGAAAAACGTCATCGACAGCGAGCGTCCAGAGGGCTTGACGATGGATCGCAT
>JANNGV010000390.1:0-5265 GCA_031404055.1 Chloracidobacterium sp. | reverse complement strand
GCGGATTGTTCACGCCGAATGGCAGTGGCTGCTGGGGCGGATTACGCTCTATCAAGGCAATGCGCAAGAGGCGCGCCAGTTGTTAGAGGAGAATCTGCCCCTCTGTCGCGAAATCAAAAAGAATCAGCACATGCTCTTTTCCATTCTTGCGTATGTTTCAACAAGCATCTTTGGCGAAAAGCTCATGGTCGCTGCGGCTTCCGTCGGTCCTTTTCGGGATCGCGAGTATCTGGGCATTCTTTTTCCTTTGTAAACGCTTGGTCGGTTCGCAAGAGGCTCTCTTAGGATGCGTCTTGATGACTGTTTCCTACCACCATATCTGGTTCTCGCAAAATGCCCGCGGGTACATGGGTTTGCTGCTTTTCACGCTCACGGCGACCTGGTTTTGGTTTGAGGCACTAGAGACAAATAAATGGAAGTGGTGGCTTGGCTACGCCGCATCAATCGCTATGGGCATGTGGGTGCATCCGACCATGGCGTTCGTGGTAGCGGCTCACGGAATTGTTCACGTCTTACTGCTGATCTGGCCCGGAATTTTGGGATCAACGGTTTCGGCGTTTTCACCTGAGCGTCGGGCTGGCATCCGGCCGTTCGCCGCGTGGCTTCTGAGTGTTACCGTTACGCTTCAGCTCTACGCTCTTTCGCTTCCGGAGTTTCTCGCCGTCGGCCTGCACGAAGAATCGAAAGATTCTGAATGGACGAACCCGATTTGGGTCATAACCGAAAGTTTACAAAGTTTGAAGATCGGTTTTGCGGGAACGCTGGTCCTGGTCTGCGGCGGAGCATTTGTGGCATTCGGATGGGCGAGATTGTTTCGGCTCAACCAGCGAGCAGCGGTACTTATGGTTTTGCCGGCTCTCCTTGCCGGCGTTTCGATGCTATTGCTCGGCCACAACATTTGGCCGCGATTCTTTTTCTTTTCCATGGGGTTTGGGTTGTTGACAGTGATCCACGGGGCAGTTGAACTTCCCAAGTTCTTAGCTCATTATTTTAAACCGCTTCGGGTCAAACAAGAGCTGGCTTCATCCGCGGGTGTCGGTTTCTGTCTGCTTGTGATTATTGCGTCCCTGACTACTTTGCCAAAAAACTACGCGCTGCCGAAACAGAATTTTTCCGAAGCAAAGAATTTCGTGGAACGGAATACCTTATCCGGCGACGGGATTGTTGCCGTCAGTTTGGCCGGAATTGTTTATGGTTCATACCTAGAACCGCACTGGCCGGTCGCAAATACCGGGACCGAGCTTCAAACCATTCAAAACGAAAGCGAACGTGTTTGGCTGGTCTACACCCTACCCATAGAAGTGAAGGCGTTCCGGCCTGATCTTTGGAAAATGATCGAAAACGACTACGAAGTCGTTAAAGTTTTTCCGGGCACACTCAACGGCGGGGAAGTTTTCGTCTGTCAGAAAAAGTTGAATTAGTAAGGATTAATTTATGCGAAAAGCTGCAACCGTATTAAAGGCAAAGACACTACCTTTTAACAACAATAACCGTAAGGCGACTATTTCCTTAAAGACCGACGAACAATCCATCAAACGCGTTAGCATAATCATTCCGGCCTACAACGAAGAACTTGCAGTATGTGAAACCGTTATCGAACTTCGCGGTCTTTTCGAAGTTACCGACGTCGAGGCGGAGATAATTGTCGTGGATGACGGGTCAAGGGATAAAACTGCACGCGAGGCAAAAGCGGCGGGTGCCCGTGTGATTCAACACCGCGGCAATCGAGGTTACGGAGCGTCGCTAAAGACCGGCATTATTGCGGCGTCAAACGACATAATTGCCATCACTGATGCAGACGGGACATACCCGGCCAAGTACTTGCCGGAAATGTTGAATGAGCTCGAGCACGCGGACATGGTCGTCGGGTCGCGAACGGGAGCCGATGTCCATATTCCGCTTTCAAGGATGCCGGCAAAGTGGGTTCTTCGTGTTATGGCCAATTATGTTGCCAATACAAGAATACCTGATCTAAACAGCGGACTTCGCGTTTTCCGCCGTGATGTCGCTATGCAGTACTTTGCGATATTGTCGGATCAATTCAGCTTTACGACTACGATCACCCTTGCACTTCTTTGCGATAAGTACGCGGTTACGTATATCCCGATCGATTACCGTAAGCGGCAAGGTAAATCGAAGATCGTTCCCTGGGACGCGGGGAGCTTTGCGATCCTTATTTTCAGGGTCGCTATGTTGTTCCGGCCGCTTCGCGTATTTATTCCGCTGGCGATCTTTTGCGTCGCATATGGCGTTATAAAAACGTCGGTAGATATGACGCGTGACCCAAACATTTCAGCGTCTGCGATTTTGGCGTTCGTAAGCGCCCTGATCATGGTCTTCACGGGAATGTTGGGGGATGCTGTAGCGACAAGACTTGGCCGATTCAATCAGTACGCTGCTCTCGGAGTGAGACCCAAGGAGTACGTGGAAGTTCAGGACGAAGCTTTATCCGAAACCGTAGCCTTTGACACAATTGGAAAATAGAAAACCGAAAATTTACCTCAAATGCTGATTCTGCAAATTTACCTTTTTCTTGGATTGGTGCTTCACAAGATAATCTGGGAAGTTCTGAAGAACAAAAGCGCCGGTAAGCTAGTCGAGCCCCAATCGACGAAACTTTTCGCGATTAAGGCTGTCAAGATCGGAATTCTGGCCGGGATTCTAGTCCAGATCTGGCTGGCGGACATTTTACCAATCGCGACGGATTCGTTTTTACTTCGTGTAATCGGCGTTGCCATCTACACACTTGGCCTGGCGACCGCCATAGCTGCAAGATTTCAGCTCGGCGAGAACTGGTCGAACATCGAAACCGGACGAGTATTAGAAAGCCAGAACGTTGTCGCAAGCGGTATTTACGCTTATGTTCGTCACCCTATTTACGTAGGGGATATTTTACTGTTGTTAGGCCTTGAGCTTGCTCTAAATTCGTGGCTGGTGCTTGGTGTGCTGATCCTCGTACCTGTCGTGATGCTAAAGGCTGTAAAGGAAGAACGGATGTTGGCCGGAGAACTTCGCGGCTACGAAGCATACTGTCTGAGTTCAAAGCGATTTATACCGTTCGTTTTTTAATATGGCTAATACCCGAATCGCAATCTTAGGTGCCGGACCCGCAGGCGTGGGAGCGGCCTGGCAGCTTGCCCTCCAAAACAAGGCAGAAGTCGTAGTTTTGGAACAGCGTGACGCTGTCGGAGGAAACGCAGGGAGTTTCGAAGTGGGCGATTTGCGAGTCGATTATGGCAGTCACCGGCTTCATCCGGCTTGTGATCCGAAGATACTAGATGATTTGCGAAGACTGTTGGGCGATGACTTGCTGGATCGCCCGCGACACGGACGAATCCGATTGCAGGGGCGATGGATACATTTTCCCCTTAAGCCGCAAGACTTAGTACTTCGCTTGCCACCGTCATTTGGTGCTGGCGTTGCGTTCGACGCGGTCTCGAAATTCTTTAGGTCCAGCAGCAATGGAAAAGGGCACGAAACATTCACGAGCGTTTTGGAAAAAGGTCTCGGACCGACCATTTGCAAAGATTTTTATTTCCCATACGCCGAAAAGATTTGGGGTCTGGCACCGGAAGAACTTTCGGCTATGCAGGCCCATCGGAGAGTTTCCGCCGGTTCGTTGGGAAAGATGGCTAGGAAAGTAGTGTCTGTTATTCCGGGCCTTAAAACTCCCGGAGCCGGCCGATTCTTTTACCCGAGAAACGGATTCGGGCAGATCAGCGAGGCTATTGCACAGGATGCAAAAGAGATGGGAGCCGAGATACGTCTCGGATGTACCGTCAGACAAATCGAATTGGGGCGCAAGCAAAAAGTTTCGTTTGAAACGGAAGGCCATCTTGAAACGATCGAAGCCGATCATATTTGGTCAACTATTCCGCTGACGGTTTTGGCAAAGGTGATTAAACCGGTGCCCGAAGAAGTTATCGAAGCAAGTAAGAAAATATCGTATCGAGCAATGGTGTTGATTTACCTAGTTCTCGAGCAGCAACAATGGACAAAGTTCGATGCTCATTACTTCCCGGAGTCTGATATCAAGCTGACGCGGCTTTCCGAACCTAAAAATTACAGTGCAAGCCGAAAGCCGGCCGGCCGGACCGTTCTTTGCGGAGAATTGCCATGTTCCGTGAACGATGAAACTTGGAACGCCTCGGATGAACAACTCGGCAATATGATGCGCGAATCACTCGCCAACTGTGGCCTACCGATCACGGTGCCGATTTCTCAGATTACGACAAAACGCTTGCCTTTTGCATACCCGATTTACCGGCAAGGTTTTGAAGTGCCGTTCGGAATTCAGGATGAATGGTCCGACAGTCTCGAAGGAGTTCTGACATTCGGACGTCAGGGTTTATTTGCTCACGACAATACGCATCACGCCCTTGCCATGGCATACGCTGCCGTCGATTGTTTACGCGAATCGGGAGAGTTCGACAAGGCAAGGTGGTCTGCGTACCGTACGGAGTTTGCAAAGCACGTGGTCGAAGATTGATGCAAATGTACGACACGAAAGTTTCTTCAAAGGTTGTTTTCACAGGCATAAATTCCTCAACAGCATGGCTACGTTTTGCAGGGTTGTTCTCACTCACCATCGCGGGTCAAGCGGCTTCACTGCTGATGATCGATGCGGGAAGGTTAATTCATTTTCAACATTTCAGGTCATTCACTGAATTGCTGGAGGACCATCGATTAGCTCTATTTGTTGTCGCAATTCAAACGGTAGTTATCGGAGCAGCTTCTTTGAAATATCTAAAGCCGGCAGCGGTTTGGATCAGCAGCAATTTCCGGGGATGGCAGTTTGTCCTTCTCGTTGCATTCCTATCACTTTCCGGAGCAGCGGTCACGCCCGACTTCGCCGTTTACGTGAACAGTATCTTGATCGGAACGTGGATTCAGGTTTTAAGCCTGGTTTCGCTCATTCTTGTGGTGGCGGCTGTACCGGCGGAAGGTGTCAGATGGTTTAAGGGCATTTTGAACAAGTGGATTACCGACCTGGGAACAATCGGAAACGTCAGGTTGGATCGCTTTGCTGTAGCGACGGCCTTTTGGGTTGTCGTTCTGTCGTCATCGCTCAGCTTTTTTGTTTATCAGGCACATCCTCATGTACCGGACGAAACTCATTATGTTTTTCAGGCTCGATATATGGCCGCCGGACAATTGACGGTGAAACCGCCGCCGGTTCCCGAGGCTTTCTCGATGTACATGGTGCCGCACAATGAGAAGCGATGGTACGGAATATTCTCGCCGGGCTGGCCGGCCTTGCTGGCG
>JANNGV010000389.1:0-1524 GCA_031404055.1 Chloracidobacterium sp. | reverse complement strand
ATAGATCGCAGAGATGCCCCACGGCGACCCGAGTCAACCATTCGGTCGAGACGGCGGGACGGTCCTAATCTGGCGCCCATGACGGCGATCGACGACCATGGCGGCTGGCCCGCGCTCCTCACCCATCTGCTCGACCGCAATCACCTCACCGCCGTGCAGGCGAACGCAGCAATGTCGACGATTCTTGCCGGTGATGCAACGCCGGCTCAACTCATTGCATTCATCATCGCGTTGCGGGCCAAGGGAGAGAGCGCCGACGAGTTGGCCGGGCTCCTCGATGCGGTGCTCGCCCACGCAACGCTGGTGTCGATCCGCCGCTGATCTTATCCTCAAAGACAAAGCCTTCGCCCGGGGCCGGTTCGATCTCTAGCTCGACGTGGCCGAATTTACCGCGGCCGCCGGACTGCTTCTTATAAATCTCTTTGCCCGGAGCGCTCGCCGTAATCGTTTCGCGATATGCAACCTGCGGTTTACCGACATTCGCTTCGACGCCAAATTCACGCTTCATGCGATCGACAATGATCTCTAAGTGAAGCTCGCCCATGCCGGCGATGATCGTTTGGCCGGTTTCGTGGTCTGTATTAACTCTAAAACTGGGGTCTTCCTGAGCAAGACGGTTGAGCGCGATGCCCATTTTGTCCTGGTCCTGACGAGTTTTCGGCTCAACGGCGACACGCACCACCGGTTCCGGAAAATCCATCGATTCGAGAATGATCGGCTTGTTCTCATCAGAAACAGTGTCACCTGTCGTGGTATTTTTCATGCCGCCGATGGCGACTATCTCGCCCGCGCTCGCCGTTTCAACGTCCTCGCGTTTGTTGGCGTGCATCAGCATGAGGCGTCCGACGCGCTCTTTCGAGTCTTTAATTGTATTGGTGACGTAGGAACCTGATGAAACCGTGCCCGAGTAAATTCTAACAAACGCAAGCTGACCTAAATGCTTGTCAGCCATCAATTTAAAGACCAAGCCTGAGAACGGGGCCTTTGCGTCGGGCGGACGGGTTTCGATCTCGCCGCTCTTGGGATTCGTGCCTTCGATCGCGGGAATATCCAACGGGCTCGGGAGAAAATCGACAACCGCGTCAAGCAGCGTCTGCACACCTTTATTCTTGAAAGCCGAACCGGTAACAACCGGAACGATCTTCATCGCAAGCGTGCCTTCGCGAAGTGCCTTACGAATTTCCGCCTCAGAAACTTCCTCGCCTTCGAGGTATTTCGCCATCAGATCGTCATCGATAGCCGAAACCGCTTCGACCAGCTTCTCGCGGGCCGCCTTTGCGGCGTCAACCAGGTCAGCCGGGATATCGGCCCAAGGGAACCACTCGCGGATCTCTCATTGAAAATGGGGCTGCATACGAGTACGTCGTTGCTCACAATATCTATCCCGAAAAGCCAACAATCGGCAAAAAAGATTGGAAGCTGATTCAGGACTATTACATCGCCAGTGCGCCGAAACACTTGCCCCTTAACAAAACATTGCCACCATCACTGACGCGCACATTCAAAGCCGTGCGGCCAGCTTTT
>JANNGV010000388.1:0-3098 GCA_031404055.1 Chloracidobacterium sp. | reverse complement strand
GTTTTGATTATAGATAAGCGAACGGGACTCGGCAAACCGGAGGGAAATATGGCAAAATAGGTTTAACCGCAGGAAAACAAGACCGGATGACACCACCCAGTTGTAGTTTTCTGCGGATATGTGTGTTTATGGCGACTGCATCTGTACCGAATTCTGAACTGGAAAGGCTTGCGAAAGAGCTTGAACGCGGCGCGCGGGTGATCTCGATTGCCGGGTTGACTTCGGTTTCGGCGAAGGCCTTCGTTCTTGCCGAGATGATCAAGACCTCCGGCAAAAAATTCGCGGTGGTGACTGATTCGAACAGCGCGTTGGACGCTTGGGAAGCGAATCTCGGCTTTTGGTCCAGGGCCGCAACCATAGCGTTGCCGTCATTCGAGACTGACATATATTCCGGCGTCTCGCCGCACGCCGAAACGCAGGAAAGGCGGGCGTTGGCACTTTGGCAACTAACGCTCGAGCAGCCTGATTTTTTTATCACGACCGCCCGGTCGCTGGTTGGACGCACTGTCTCGCCGGATGAAATACGGCAATTGGGAGCGGTGTTGAAACGCGACGAGGATTTTCCGCTCGATGAACTGGTCAGCCGTCTCGCCTCGGTCGGTTACGTCCGCGAAGACCCGGTAAACGGCGTCGGTCAATTCTCGATACGTGGCGGTATAGTCGATATTTGGCCGCCGGACGCGATCAATCCTTTGCGAATCGAGTTTTTTGGCGACACGGTCGATTCGATACGCGAATTTGACGCCGAAACGCAGCTTTCTACCGGGCAGTTAAAGGAAATTTCCATTGCACCAATGCGCGAATTCGCGGCCTCGGCCGCTGATTTCAAAGATTGGACATTCTTTGCACGCGAACGCTGGCCGGGCGAGAATATGGCACGCAATTTAAAGGACCGCACCGACTTTGCCGAAGAGGGCGAGTCGTTCTCAGGCTGGGAATTCCTTTTGCCTCTCGTAAAACCGCTCACATGCAGCGTTTTCGACTATCTGGACGACACGATCGTTGTCATCGACGAGCCGACCACGGTCGAGAACGTAGTCGGAAAATTCTATGACGACGTCGGCAGACATTTCGCCGCACTCGCCGAAATAGGCGACGTTGGATTGCGTCCGGACGAATTGTTTTTGGACGCGGCCGATCTGCGCGAAAGGCTGGGGAAACGTAGGCTCGTCGAACTCCGCGCGTTAGGTAAAACTGCGGCCCTGACCGATGAGCAGTTTCAGAACGTAGACGGAAACCTGAGCGTTAGCGAGGGTGATTCGAATGCGGATTTCGGATTTCGGAATGCGGATCCAAATCCAAAATCTGAAATTCAAAATTTAGAATTCGCCAACACACTCCCTACCGGTCGTGTTTCCGCCTCCGGTGCAACGCCGCTGTTTCTTTTTCCGGCTGCCGAAAACTCAATCGACATCGAGATCAGCTCTCGCTCGACGCGCAAGTTTCACGGCAATATTGCCGATTTTGTCGAAACTGTAAAGACGCGAAACGGCGAAGGTTCTCCGCTATTCGTTATGCAGACAAGCGGAATGGCCGAGCGGATCGAAGAAATACTGCGGGAGTATGATGTAGCGGTTTCGCCGGAATCTGTTGTTGTCGGTGAGTTGTCCGGCGGCTTTGAGATGCCTTCCCGCGATTTGATCGTCTACACCGAAGATGACATATTCGGCGAAACGTCCGAAGCCTCGGTGCCCGCGCGGCGGACGCAGCCGACAACGCGCAAATCGGTCCTCGGTGCATTTATCTCGGACTTCCGCGATCTGAAGGCGAGCGATTATGTTGTCCATGTCGATCACGGCATCGGGCGGTTCGAAGGCCTTCAGACACTCGAATCCGGCGGTATTCAGCGCGAGTTCATGCTGCTGATCTACGCGGACAACTCAAAGCTTTTTGTTCCGGTCGAACGGCTCGATCTCGTATCGCGATACTCTTCGGGCGAAGCTGCCGAAGTTGCTCTCGACCGTCTCGGCGGCATCGGCTGGCAAAAAACAAAGGTCAATGCCAAACGCGCGATGCGCGACATGGCCGACGAGCTTTTGCGGCTGTATGCGGAACGAAAACTTGTGACGGGCTACGCATTTTCGCCCGATGCTCCGTGGCAGCACGAATTTGAAGATGCATTTCCTTTCGAGCTCACGGTTGATCAGGCCGCGGCGATTGAAGATGTCAAGGGCGATATGGAAACCGCGATTCCGATGGACCGGCTGATAATCGGTGATGTCGGCTATGGCAAGACCGAAGTTGCGATGCGTGCCGCGTTCAAGGCTGTGATGGATGGCAAACAGGTGGCGATATTGACGCCAACCACGATCCTTGCCTACCAGCACTTCGAATCTTTCCGAAAGCGTTTCGCCGCATTTCCGGCAAAGATCGAGCTTCTATCGCGCTTTCGCAGCACAAAAGAACAAAAAGCCGTGGTTGAGGCTTCGGAAAAAGGCAATGTAGATGTAGTTATCGGCACACATCGAATTTTGTCGAACGATGTCAAACTGCCAAAACTCGGTCTGGTCGTCGTCGATGAGGAACAGCGATTCGGTGTCGCCCATAAAGAAAAACTCAAACAGCTAAAGAAGAAGGTCGATGTTTTGACTCTGTCGGCGACACCAATACCCCGAACCTTAAACATGTCCCTGCTCGGAATGCGGGATATGTCGGTGATCGAAACGCCGCCACGCGACCGGCTCGCCATCAATACGCAGGTCGTCCAGTTCGGCGAAGGCGTAATCCGCTCCGCTATCGAGCTTGAACTTGCCCGCAACGGCCAGGTATTTTTTATTCACAACCGTGTCGAAACGATCGAAGCAATTGCCGCCCTCGTCCAAAAAATCGTGCCAAATGCCCGCATTGCCATCGGCCACGGGCAGATGAACGAAAAGCAAATGGAACAGGTGATGCTCGATTTTATTGATTACAAATACGATATTCTGGTGGCGACAACGATCATCGAGAACGGCATCGACATTCCGCGGGCGAATACGATCATTATCAATCGTGCCGATAATTACGGCCTGTCACAGCTTTACCAGCTTCGCGGCCGCGTCGGACGGTCGAATCGCCGTGCATATGCATACATGCTGATCCCGAGCGAGATCGAGTTG
>JANNGV010000387.1:0-2796 GCA_031404055.1 Chloracidobacterium sp. | reverse complement strand
TTACATTTCCGCCTGGATATACGGTGCCGAGAACAACGAGTGGATCACAAAATATGTAAATCCGATCCGCGAGAGTTTCACATCTAAGATGAGTCAGCCGGTGCTCTACCAGCTTTCCAAACTGCCAACGCTCAGCCTTTTTCCTGACCACAAAGCTCATCTACCGCCCGGCCAATATTGCCGCCAAAGGGGCCGCTAAACATCTTTTCTACAACGATTATCTCAATCACCTCGGCACCTTCGGCTGGCGCGAGCAGCACAACATCGTCTTCGATCATCTGGTTGCTCCGACTGCGTTTTACATTTCGAAAACAGAATTTGAAGGCTGGTGGACGGACATTGGGGCTCAAGGTGTCGAGATTATCTGGCACAACAGCAATAGCTGGTGCGGCTTTGGAAAGGTGTAAATGTGAGCGGTATTGACTAGCAAATGAAATCGTCGCATAACAACTCCCTTGAATCCGTCACGGATAAGAATGGAAAAGAATCCGGAAATGCTGTTTACGCGGTCCGTTCGATACTCATCTATTTGGTGATCGGCCTCGTGATCGCACTCATCGCCAGTTATTTCTGGTGGGCGGGGCTGATACTATTCGTGCTCTTCACCTTTTATTCGTTGTTTGAACTACTCTTGAACGGTTTTATCGTCGGACTAGTGATCTTAATACTTTATGTTGCTTTAAAATACATCCAGAGGATGGGATTCGGGTTGAAGAATTTCGACCGGGCGAAGGCAGAATTTACGAAGGCTGCCCAGCTATCCTCAGGACTTTTTGCTGTCAATCTTATCTTGATCTTGGTACTTATGTCGCTCGGATATTATCTCTTTGCAGTCATTGGATAGAGGAAAGAATGAAATTCGACCACGGCATTGCTAAAAACTACCGCAAATCCGTTGATGATGCGTTTTCCGCCATCCTCGCTCACGGCAACGATCTGCAAAAAGAAATAGCGACGCATATCCTGAAATCGAAGATGCTCGTCCGCGTAAGGCCCGTTAGCGAGGTAAACGCGTCCGGCATCACTGGTTTGATCGACCCCGATGCGACGAATGAAAGAATAGAGGACGAACGTTTGGGCATTCGCGAAGCTCTCGGCGAGGTTTATATAGCCATCGCCGAAGAGACGATCGACACCGGCGGCCAACGTGGCTGCGAAGGCACGTTCGTCCACGAAGGCCGCCACGCATACGATTTTGCCCGAACGATCGCGAGCTTTTCCGACGCCGATGTGAACCCGCTCAGCCTCTTCGACCCGACGCTTTATGAACTCGAATGGGAAGCCCACCAGATTTCAGGCGACTACATGCTCTGCGTAAATAAGGACGAATATATCGAAGAAGGCCTGGGGCTGATGATCCTCGGCCGCACTGAGCCGACCGAGCCTTGCTACGTGAGCGACGTCGGCATACATAAACGCCTTTGCGACAGCTACGGCCTGACACCCGACGGCAATCGGGGCCTATCAGCCAGCCAACTGCTCGGCCTCCGCCAAAAATAAATCAGCCACGAATTGCACGAATAACACGAATTTTTGGTCTTGATCTTTATTAGTGTAATTCGTGTGATTCGTGGCAAACTGGTTCTTATGAGTTCAGCATTACCGAATGAAATGGAGCAGCATACATACGGCATCATGGATGAGGCCGAAGGATCGCACTGGTGGTTCGTCGGTCGCCGCGCCATTCTGGAAAGTTTCCTGCGAACGATCTGCTCATCCCTCATCCCTCATCCCTCATCCCTCAAGATCCTCGACGTTGGCTGCGGCACGGGAGCCAACCTTGAAATGCTCGCCCAGTTTGGCACCGCCGAGGGTGTCGACGTATCGGATGATGCGCTCGAATTCTGCCGCCACAAAGGTTTAAAGGTCCAAAAAGGCCTCGCCGAAACGCTTCCGTACGAGGATGGGTCATTCGATCTGACAACCGCTCTCGACGTTATCGAACATCTCGATGACGACATCGCCGGCCTCAAAGAAATGCACCGTGTTACAAAACCAGGCGGATATTCTCTGATCTTCGTCCCGGCGTTTATGTGGCTGTGGGGCGTGCAGGACGACATTTCGAACCACCGCATCCGCTACACTCGAAAACAGATCGTCGAGCGGCTGGAAAAAGCCGGATTTACCGTCGAACGCTCCACCTACGCAAACTGGACGTTTTTTGCACCAATTCTTGGCGGACGCACGATTATGAAGCTGACCGGAATAAAGCCTGAATCCGAGAACAATGTAAACATTTCTGCACTAAACGGAGTGTTCGGCAAACTATTTAGTGCGGAACGCTTCTGGCTTAATAGGTTCAATTTCCCATTTGGCGTATCCATTGTCGTCGTCGCCCAAAAGCGTTGATTTCCCTGCGTTCAGCGGTACAGTTTCCAATTCTGCTCTTCACTTTTCAGTTAAAAATACTCTCCATGGCACGCCGTTTGCTTCTCTATTGGTACGCACGTTGGATATAAATTTGTGTACCGAAAAGGAGCAAAACCTCGTGCGAAATAGATCAAGTAGGGAGTAAATTATGAAAAACATTCTGAAATTTGGAATTATTTCTTTTGCGTTTGGTTTAATTTTTATCACTGCAGATACTGCAAGTGCCCAGAACCGTCGAGGTGCTAATCGCGAATATAGAGAAGATGTCCGCGATGCCCGACAGGATTACAGGCGGCGTGTTAACAACGGTAACAGGCGTAAGGCGGTCAGAGAATACCGTGAGGATGTTAGGGATGCTCGCCGGGAGTACATTCAGAACGTTCGCCGCAACAGCAACGGATGGTACTATTATCAGAACGGTCGTAG
>JANNGV010000386.1:0-5945 GCA_031404055.1 Chloracidobacterium sp. | reverse complement strand
CGAGATGGTATTCCTTAAGGTAATTGTTGTAATAAGGCAGAATCGCCGCTTCTTCCTCGGATGCGGGAGTGCTTTGCGGTGGTTGAGCGAAACCGCAAAGCGCAAAAACAAACGTGCAAGCCATAACCCATACCGATCTTTTTACTTTTGTAAACCTCATCTTTAACCTCTTCTTTTAGATAAGACTTCTAATGCTTGAGTATATTCGATTTATCACTCGTCTTATCAACAAATTACCTTCCGCCTTTGCTAAACAAAACTGTCTTGATAGTTTCGAAAATAATTATTACGTCCAATGCCAGCGACTGGTTTTTTATATAATAAAGGTCGTACTGCAGCTTTTGCCGAGCGTCCTCAAACGACGCGCCGTACGGATATTTGATCTGTGCCCAACCCGTCAAACCAGGGGCTACCAGGTGACGGTGTTCGTAAAACGGTATTTCATGGGCAAGCTCCTGAACAAAATGCGGGCGTTCGGGCCGCGGGCCTATAAAGCTCATCTCACCCTTAATAATGTTCCAAAATTGCGGTATCTCGTCTATTCGGACCTTGCGTATGATTCTGCCAAAGACGGTTGTTCGGTCGTCATCCGAGGTCGCCCAAACAGGCTTTCCGTCGGCTTCGGCATCGGATCTCATTGACCGAAACTTGATCAACTCAAAAAGGCTTCCGTCTCTCCCTACTCTCTCCTGTCTGTAAAACACGTTACCTTTTGATTCAGTTTTAATAATGATCGCCGTGAGCATGGCGATAGGAAGTGACAGGATCAAACCGATCAGCGCCAGGCACCGATTTACGACCTCCCGAAATACAACCGTCAAGCGCGTGTCGCGCGTTCTGCCCGAAAATATCAGCCACGAAGGCCGCAGCATATCCAGGTGAACCTGGCCCGTTACGCGCTCGAAAAAAGACGCGCATTCTTCAATGTTCACATTGTTTTCCAAACTCATTCTTAAGAGAACGTCTGTCGGAAAATTTCCGCGGCGCTGTGCAAGGGCCACCACGATGCGATCGATCTTTTTTTCGCTTACGATGTGTTCAAGCTCATCGGCGGTGCCAAGGATCTGGGCGCCTCCCAATTCCAATGGCGAGTTGCCATTGTCAAAACCATCGACCGCAATAAACCCCGCGATTCGGTACCCGGCATCGCGTCTCTGGAATACTACATTCGCCGTTTCAACCGCCGCTTTTCCGGCTCCAAGGATCAGTATCTTCTCACCCAGTTCCGGATGGCCGGTCAGAAAATGGATCAACGTCCGCCAAACCAACAGCAGTGTCAGCGTGATCACTACCGAATAGATCATCGTTCCCCGGCCGATCAAAAGCGGAGGGACCAAATAAAAGACTATTGCCAAAAATATCCACGCGATGCCCATCGCCTGGATGAGGCGAAGCAGAAGCTCTCGCCGGTTGTTCATCACGGCGTAATCGTAAAGATCGTAGAGATAGATGGAAACTAAACAAACGGAGGCAGCGAGAGCGACCTTATTCAAGGCATTATTTTCGCGTATCTGAAAAGCAGTTCCTTCCCAACCCAGACGCAGATAAAGCGCCAGAATGATCGCGATGTAGACTATCGCGATGTCGGCCATTATTAAGCCGATCGTGCGTGGGCTGAATCTTGTCGTCATTTTTAAACTGCCGCTTACGCCGCCCCGCCCTTGTCATAAAAACCGTACTTATAATAGCTTTCGTCCATCAAGTGATCTTCCGACTGGTTCAAAACTGTCCCAAGGATCCGTTCCCGCGGGAGCGTGTCCAGAACACGGTCGATATCCTTGTAGCGGGTTTGATTGGCTTTGACGACAAGCAGTGCGCCGTCAGCCAAATTTATCAAAACCGCCGCATCGGTAAATATGCCGAGAGGTGGAGCATCGATTATCACATAGTCGAACAATCCGCGTACTTCATCGAGAATTTCAGCAAACCTGGGACCGGAAATCAGCTCGGCAACATCGCTCCGTGCCTCGCCGCCGGGAAGCATGTAAAGGCCCGAAGGTTCGAGTTGGACTATGCATTCCGTTAGCGATGCTTCGCCCAACAGTACGTCGGACAATCCTTTTCTGCTTTCGACGCCGAGATACCCCGCCAGGCTAGGCATCCGAAGGTCACTGTCGATTACCAAAGCCTTCACGCCATCAGTTTGAGCGAAAAGCCATGCGAGGTTTAATGCCGTAACTGATTTGCCTTCAGACGGCCCGACACTGACGACGACAATTGCCTGAAGCTTTCTCTTTTGGCTCTTATGAAGGATCTGTGTCCGCAGGTTTCTATATTCCTCACAATACGTCGAACGCGGCTGTGTGATCGATACGACGCGAGGATTGACCTTTTCCACATTCACCGTTAGTTTCGGGATGCTAAATGGCTCGTGCGTAATCGGCTTCACCGCAGTTTGCTGCTCAGCGGCCGGCACATCAGGTTTTGTCTCGACCGGTCTGGCCTCCGTACGGGCTACGGGCTTTTTATCAAGGACGTCGCGCCTCGGCGTCCCAATCCGCAGGTTATCGAGTGAAAGCATTCCGGCAGGCTCATTATCGCTGGTTTCAATTACCTCGCCGAGGTCGGCAAAAGTGTCGATCCCGTCATCCTTGAACGGCTGTTCAGTTTCTCGTTTTTGTAATGTTCTGAGAAATCTCATTCAAAATAGTTATTTAGTTGATCGTTCGAGTTTAATTCTGCTCCGGTCGCTTAAAAGCTCCTCATGCCCAACAGGTGTCAGAACCCGTGCGGAACCGACAACCTCGACCGCTCTATTGCTGGGTATAAGCGTGTCCTTGTCGGGTAAGAGATCCAGATTTTCAGCAACGGCCTCAATCACACCGCGGCCGATGACCTGCTCGCCAGCCGCGTATGCCGCGATCATCGCGTTATCGCAAAGATTATTTATCAGGCGCGGAATTCCTTCGGAACATTGAAAAATAAAGTCGATCGCGTAGGGCGAAAAAATATTAGGCTGCTTCGAACCGCCGATATAAAGCCGTTCGGTAACATAACGCTTCACTTCCTGCACATTTGTTAGTGCGGGCATTTCGCAGCGAAGAGCAATCCGCTGTTTCAATTGTCTGAGATTTGACTTGCGCAGCTTTTCACGCAGTTCCGGCTGGCCGGTTAAGACGATCTGCAAATGCTTTGCGTTGTCCGATTCGAAATTAAGAAGAAGCCGGATCTCTTCCAATACCTCATCGGAAAGCTCATGGGCTTCGTCAACGATCAAAACGGTCCGCAGTCCGCGACGATGCCTCTCTTCCAAGACCTTCGCCATTTCGTTCAGAAGTTCCGTCTTGTTCGACCATTCTTTAATGTCGAGCATATCGGACACGTGATGATAAAATTCTTCGATCGAAAGATGCGGATTGACGATATATGCCGCAACAACGCTCGAATCGAGGCGGCGAATGATCCATCGAAGGGCGGTTGATTTCCCTGTCCCTACTTCACCGGTCAGAACGATCAACCCCTTCGCCATTTCTATTCCGTAATAAAGGCTTGCTAAAAGCTCGTTATAACTCGGCGTAAAAACGATGAATTTCGGGTCCGGCGTTAAGCTGAACGGGTATTCTTTTAGATTGAAAAACTCTTTATACATTAAAACTACTTTTATCCTTTCAAAATAATTCTCATCAACTGATCCGTTCAAGGACCCGAGATATCTGCAATAAGACGACCAATACAGGCACGCTTAGAAACGCGATTACGATTCCCGCTGCTACCTTCAGCACATGCAGGCGTTTTTGCACTGATATCTCCCGATCAGTCAAAAGCGGAGGCACGGACGCCAAAACCGGCAGGCCAGTGTAATGCTTTGCGTCCTCAATGTTCTGAACTCTGTACAACCGCGGCACCTCAAACACCGCCGCGAGCAGCAAACCCAATCCGAGGCCCAGCAACGCTCCGAGACCGATAAAAAAGGGTTTTTTGGACGCATTTTCAGGTATCTGCGGCAGATTCGCCGGATCGACAACGCGGATCGTCTCACCCTGAGCATTGCTTTCAACTTCTACCTGCTGCTGAGCGTTGTTATATTTTTTTAATATTTCGTCGTAAGCCGATTTTGCAGATTGGTACTGATTGCTGACGCCTTCAAGAGCAACTTTTACGTTTGGAATGGAATTTATCTTCGATTCAAGCGAAGCGATCTGCATCGCGTTCTGCCGCATCTCTCCATCCTTCGTCTGTAGTTGCTGGTCGATCTGAAGAATCTGTCCCTCGGCCTTATCTTTCTCGATCTCAAGACTCTTTTTCTGCAATTCGGCCTTGCGCGAACCAGCCTGGTTAGCCTGTTTAACTCTTTGATCAGTATTCGCCGAAAGTTTTTCCAGCTCTTCATTGATCTTGTTAATATCAGTCTGGGTTTGGACAATTTCGGGATGTTTCCCTCTGTACTTTTTATTGAGATTCTCAAGCTTGGCGTTGAACTCGGCTCGTTTCTGGACCAACTGGCCATATGCCGGAGTGTCCTCGATCCGTGACGCCTGCTCAACCGCCTGCTGTGTTTCCCTTTCGCCAAAGTTCTCGATAAGCCTCACCTGGCTGTTCAGTGCCCTTATGCTTTCCTGAACACGGCCTTTTTCGGTTATCAGGGTCTCTTTGTCTTTTGAGATAGTGCCTTCGCGTTGCCTCAACCCCTCAAGCTGAGCTATCAGGCCCTGCGCCGATTCGGGCAGCGTTTCGACGTTCTGCAGCATGATGCTCAGGCGTTGCTTTTCTAGTGCGTCGAGCGTGCTTTTCGCCTGAGCCATTTGGTTATCGATAAATTGGCGTGTGTTTTCGGCACTCTGAGTTGATTCGATGTTTTGAGCTGTGACGTACTTCTTCGCAAGTTCCGCGGTAACATCGCGCGCGGATTCCGGCGAACGGTCCCTGAAACTGATTCGAAACCCGACAACTTTTTCGTTATCGGCTTTTTCCGGCACGACGTTGACGTTATTTCGCATCTTGTCGACGATCCGCTCAAGCGGTGTTCCAGCGGCTCTTTCGCTTTCGTACAGCTTGTACTTTTCGATCATTGGCTCAAGCGACGATCGGCTCAGGACCGACTGATTGATCGATTGCAGACGCTGTGAAAGATCTTCGTCGGTAAGCGAAGGGGCGACTTTTTCGGAGATGGCAGGCGGGGTCAGAGTTAGAAAAGTTGTCGAAACAAAGAAATTCGGCAATCCGCTCACAACCCAAAAAACCGCTAGAAAAACCGCGATAGCGGGCAATATTATCTGCCATTTCCGCCGCGTAACCATCTGGACATATTCGCCCATCGCTCTTTGTCTAAATTCAACGCTCATAGCCTTAGCGGTTCAATCGTCAACTCCGTGGCCGTAATTCTCGAGAATGTCAGTATAAGTTAGTACGAAAGCGCCTAAAATTCTAGGAAAATCGTATAGATACGTTCTAATCCGGCAAAAAAGGAGAGATATTGTTTGCCAACTACAGCGATACATCCAATGCGGCTACCAACCGGCCTTCGTCTATGCCGAAGAATGAGAGCCTCGCAGCGGTCAAAAGCGGTTTCCGAATTGAGCTATGCTGGCATCCGAAAAACTTCATCGGGGACATTATGAAAAATAAATTAAGCCATACTGCTACTTGAAGAGCAGCAATACAGCTTGATTCTCACATGCCCCGTCAAAGCTGTTAAATTCGCTGTCTATTCCGATTCTGTCGGCGAAGCCGGCGGCGGGCCGCAAATCCTACACCTGCAATACCGGCGCTGAACAGCAGTATCGACACCGGCTCAGGAGTTGGCGCGTTGCCGGGGCATCCGCCATAAGTTTTCTCTACGTCAACATTTTCGCTGACTTCGTCGCGGTCGAAATCATCGCACTCCTGCTCCTTACTTTTCGAGGTCGGTTCTCCGTTTTCGTCGGCATTCGCGATTATCGCACCCGACGTGAGCATCACCGACATCAAACTGATGTACAAAAACAAGTTTCTAAAATTCTTCAGCG
>JANNGV010000385.1:0-2541 GCA_031404055.1 Chloracidobacterium sp. | reverse complement strand
TGATGTCACCAACCGCGTGGTTAGTAGTTTTCTTTTTTATTTTGCTCACGTTGAGCATTCTTGTGTACGTGCTGGTCGTGCGGGCTTTCTATTGGGGTGATAAAAAAGAACCGCCAACTAAGAAGCGGTAATAAGGGCATGAAACTCGTCAGGTTCGGAAATTACCGTATCAATCTCTACGACGTAGCAGGGAACTTCAAATTTCAGACCTTTAAGTTTGACAGCATCTTTCGCCGTGGTTAGAAAGGCATCGATCCTGCAATCTTTTGCCTGCTTTTCGAGAAGATCGATGTCCTTCTGAGTGTAAATGTGATGATCGGGAAATTTCTTTCTAACACTCAGATCGAATTCGTCCATTAGCTCCTCTTCAAATTTATCTTCCAGCATAAAGAAGAAGCTGTCCGGATTTCCCAACGCACAAAAGGCCATCAAGCTAACTTCCTCATCAACATTGTTCGGATCGCCTTCGGACCGCAATCTTTCCCAACCAGTCTCACTGGCCAATCTGCTTTGCGAACTTTGCGTCTTCGCATGAAATTCTTCCAAAGGCACGACCCGCGTAATTGAATTATCGGCGAGAAATATCGCCGCTCGCGGATTTAGATCTGAAATCTCAGATCTTAGATCTTCAATGTTCCCGCTCAGATTGGCTCTTGTTATAACAACCGCATCCGCGCGGTTTAGATTTTCAAGCGGCTCACGCAGCCGGCCGGCCGGCAGAACCCTGGAGCCGCCGAATGGATCGGTTGCATCGATGCAGACTATGTCCAGATCACGTTTCGCCCGCCTGTGCTGAAAACCGTCGTCCAATACGAACGCCGTCACGCCAAACTTTTCCAACGCCCATTTTGCGGCGGAAACTCGGTCGGCGTCGGCGACGACAACAGCTTTTCCGCCAAGCTTATGTGCAAGTTCCACCGGCTCATCGCCGCCGGTTTTTGCATCAACCAACACATTCTGACCGTCTGAAACCAGAACGCGTTCTTTTGGATTCACGCGGCCATAGCCTCGTGTCAGGATGCAAACCTTTTCGCCATTGTCGGACAAAATCTCTGCAACCAACGCGACAAGCGGCGTCTTTCCCGTCCCGCCGAGGGTAATGTTACCGATGCTGATAGTTCTTGCCCCAAGCGAGTGCGACGCGAAAAAACCGCGATCGTACAGAGTATTTCGCAGATTTGCAGCTTGGCCATAGAGCCAACCAAATGGCAAGAGGAGATTCATCTAAAGCTCAAGGAAGTTTTGAAGCAGCTTTTTGCCGTGGTCCGTCAAAATCGATTCGGGATGAAACTGGACGCCTTCGATCTTCAGCGTTCTGTGCCGCAGAGCCATGATCAAACCGTCCGGCGATTCGGCCGATATCTCAAGCGATTCGGGCAACGATTCGCGTTCAACAACAAGCGAATGATAGCGTCCGGCATTGAACGGATCTGCTATTCCGTCAAAGATCGTTTTCCCGTCGTGCCTGATCTCAACCGGCTTTCCGTGGACAGGCTCCGGCGCCCGCACGACATTTCCGCCAAAATGTTGTCCTATCGCCTGATGACCGAGACAAACGCCTAGTATCGGTATGCTCTCCGCAAATCTCTCCAACACGGCGAGTGTAATTCCTGCGTTGTCCGGCGTGCCCGGCCCTGGAGAAATAAGGATCTTTTCCGGTTTTAATTCGTTTTCTATATCATCGACCGTGATTTCGTCGTTGCGAAAGATCTTCATGGCCGCACCGAGCTCGCCGAGATATTGGACGAGGTTATATGTGAATGAATCGTAATTGTCGATAACTAAAAGCATCTGTTCGCGGCGAATGCAAAATAGCTTGTGCTGTACGTTCTTTTATTTACTATTAGGTGCAATCACTTTATCATAGTCGGGTTGACCAACGGAGGCCGAATGAAATTGTCCCGCATATCGCTTTTCCTGTCTTTTTTACTTCTTTTTGCCCAGTTTACAAATGCACAGATCGCCGTCGAAAAAAAGCCGACCGATGATCCGGAAAAGCTGCGGAAAGACGCCGTCGCGTTTCTGCGCGAAACGATGACGGACGTGAACAACCTGCGAACACTCGAAAACCGCATTAGCTTTTCGGCCGAATTGGCGAGCCTGATGTGGTTTCATGACGAAAAGGAAGCAAAGGCGATGTATCTGACGGCCTTTGGCGATTTCAAGGAATTGCTGATGCGGTACGATTTGCAGATGAATGCTTTAGGCGAGCCGAGCGAGGTAAATGAATATCGGGGTGGAATGTTTGCGGATATCAGCGACCGGGGCGTTGTAATGCGAAGGTTTCAAACCGCGATGCAGGTTCGGCAGCAGATCGCGATGAGCCTCGCCGAGCATGATCCGGAACTTGCCTTCACATTTTACTTTGACAGCCTTCAGGCATTGAGCAATCCCGAGTTTCGCAAGCAGATGGAGAGCCGCGATACATATTTCGAGATACAGTTGATGACGCAGGTTGCAAAAACGAATGCGGCAAAAGCTACGCAATTTGCAATTAAGGCGATTGAAAAAGGCGTCAACTATCAGCATCTCGAGCTGCTC
>JANNGV010000384.1:0-8698 GCA_031404055.1 Chloracidobacterium sp. | reverse complement strand
AGAAGGGAAGAGTTGGGATTGAGCCTCAGGGACGTGGCGGATGTGACAAACGTTTCGGCATCGACACTTTCGCGTATCGAGAATGGAACCGGCAAACCGGACGCCGATAACATTGCGCGGCTTACCGGCTGGCTGGATATGCCGATCGACCGCGTAATGAATAAGCAAACTGTCGACAACGTCGAACCGGTGATCTATTACCCGCACGAAGCGACGCCCGAGATTGTCGAGGCCCATCTGCGTGCCGACAAAAAGCTGACGCCTGAGACGGCAAAGGCTTTATCGGAGCTTTTCCGCGTCGCTTACAAGCAATTTAGTAAATCCGGGAAGAAATAAACCACCCCGTCAGCCGAAGCGGCTGCCACCCCTCCTTTGAGAGGAGGGGAGTTTAAGAAGGTTAGTCAATTAAAAGACTATGATGGAATTACAGCAAACGCATTTTTGGGAGACGGAACGTCGAAGTTTTGCAGTCGATACAACATTCGTTCTCTTCTTTTTGGCTGTTGACTGCGGCCAGCGTTTTACGTTTGGGATAGACGGAATGTTGTCGGCGGTGACGCTTGCGATGTTCGTCATCCTCCCGTATTTTCTGCCCTTTCAAGGTGAAAAACCGGAATTCGAACGATGGCTTTTCGGAAGAGTGGTTATCGCTGCTTTCGCGATAGTTATCGGAGCAATGTTCCGTCAGGCTTTAGGCGTAATATTGCCCGACATGTTCAGATTCGCTCCATTAACACTTTTGATCGTAGCCGCGATTATTAGCTGTTATATTCAATTCTACAGCCTCTTAAGATTTCGTTTGGCTAAATAGGCAAAAGGCGCCGAGCGAAAAGCAAGATCCGTGCGTACATCTGGAGTATGCACGGATTTTTTATGTTCGAATCTGTTATAACGCATGTTATACTGATTGTTGGAGGATTTTATGACAACTACATTAAAACTTACAACTATTGGCAACTCCACGGGGATAATATTGCCGAAAGATATTTTGGAAAAACTTCGGGCTTCGAAAGGAGATACGATATTCGCAATCGAAACGCCGAATGGAATCGAACTCACACCTTACGACGCTAAATTCGCGCGGCAAATGGAGATCGCTGAACGCGTAATGCGTGAAGATCGGGACGTGCTGCGAAGACTAGCGGAGTGATGTTGTGAATTTTGTTTGGATATTAAAAGATGCCGTAACAGCGATTCATGGCCGCCAAATAGCGGAACATGGCGGCAGCGAAGGGCTTAGAGACGAAGGCCTGCTTTTGTCAGCACTGGCGCGCCCTGAAAACTTGTTGGCCTACGGCGAGAATGTTGATAGTGCCGCGCTTGCGGCAAGTTATGCATACGGAATCGCGAAAAACCACCCGTTTATTGATGGGAACAAACGCACGGCACTTGTTGTTATGCGAACATTCCTCGCCTCCAACGACATTGACTTCGTCGCCAGTCGTGAAGGAAAATATCAGGCATTCCTGGAGCTTGCGGAAGGCAAGTTGAGCGAGGAAGAACTCGCCATATGGATTCGCAAACACATAGCAGATTGAGAATATGGCGTGCTTTGCTCGGTCACGAATAGGCCATTTCGCTCATCGCTACCAACTCGTAAATCTTTCTAACCTGATCAACCAATTCCGCATATTGCACGAGCGTCAATGCCTGTGCCCCATCGCAGAGTGCCTCTTCCGGGCAGGGATGAACTTCTATTATCAAGCCGTCCGCTCCGACTGCTACACCTGCCCGAGCGAGCGGGTTTACCATATAATTATGGCCCGTTCCGTGCGAAGGGTCAACGATGACGGGCAGATGCGTCAAACGCTGGATGGCGGGAACTATCGACAGATCCATTGTATTGCGGGCGTGGTTCGCAAATGTGCGGATGCCGCGTTCGCAGAGAATGACATCGTAATTACCCTCGGCCATGATATATTCTGCGGCGAGTAGAAATTCGTCAAGCGTTGCTGACATTCCGCGTTTCAGTAAGATAGGTTTGCGTGTTTGGCCGGCGTACTTTAGCAGCGAAAAATTCTGCATATTGCGGGCGCCGATCTGAATACAGTCGCCGTATTTTTCTACGAGATCAATACCGTGCTCGTCCATCGCCTCAGTTACGATGTTCAAGTCATATTGATCGCGAACATCGGCCAAGATCTTCAAACCGTCTTCGCCCATACCTTGGAAAGCATATGGTGAAGTCCTCGGTTTGAAAGCACCGCCGCGAAAGAACTTTGCCCCTGATTTGGCAACCTCTTCGGCGACTTTGAACACCTGATCGGCATTTTCAACAGCACACGGGCCGGCGATGATTGCGAGTTCCCGTCCGCCGATGGATGCATTACCTATCTTGACGATCGATTTCTCCGGCCGCAGTTCCTTTGATATCAATTTATACGGTTTGGTGACACGGATAGCATCAGCGACGCCAGGGAGGTTTTCAAAATGGGTCGGATCAACCGAACCTTTGTTACCGGTGATGCCGATGGCGGTCCGATTTTCACCGGGCAGCGTGTGACCGCGAAGTCCCAAAGCCTCGATTACCTCGACGACCCGGTCGATATCGGCCGGAGTCGCACCGGGTTTCATTACAATCAACATATCTTCTTTAACCTCTTACAATTGCGAAACTACAACTCTAAGTTTTGGCACCGCCTTTTGCAAACGGTGGCAATAACCTCGCTATAAAGTTCTCGACCGCTGCAGTCGCGCCGCCGGCATGGTGATTTCGTTCGATCTCAGCAACAATCGCAGACCCAACGACGGCCGCGTCGGCATAATGCCAAACTTCTGTTATCTGCTCGGCTGTCGATATCCCGAAGCCGACAGCTATTGGAAGATCAGTAAATTGTCGGGCGCGGTTTACAAGAGTCGCGGCCGCGGAACTCGTTTCACTCTGCGTTCCGGTGACACCGGCACGCGACACGGCGTAAATAAATCCTTTAGCGTTCGAACAGATCTTTTCAAGCCGCTCGTCGGTGGTTGTCGGGGCGATAAGCGATATCAGGTCAATGCCGTTTTCTGCAAACCGGTCGGAGATCGCCATCGCTTCTTCCTCGATAACGTCCGTCAGCAAAACACCATCAACACCAGAAGCTTTAGCCGCCGTCACAAATGCCTCAATACCAAAACGCATTATCGGATTGAAATAGCTGAATAGAACTACCGGAACTTCAGAGTACTTTCGAAATCGCCCAGCCAGCCCCAACACGTCACTCAAATTAGTTCCGCCATCCAAGGCCCGCTCAGACGAACGCTGAATCGTCGGCCCGTCCGCCATCGGATCGGTAAAGGGAACTCCCAGCTCAATAACATCCGCACCCATTTCAGCCAGTTTTAAAATGATCGAAAACGAGGTCTCAAGATCCGGATCGCCCGCCGTGACAAAAGGAATGAATCCATTCCGTCCGTCGAGTCGAAGGCTTTCGAATTTTGCGGAAATTCGGCTCATTGGTTTCTTTTTGAAAACTCCTCCTGGACCGTGCTTATATCTTTGTCGCCCCGGCCAGAAAGATTCACGATCAGTATTTGATCTTTGGTCATCCCTGGTGCGATCTTGATCGCATGAGCAATCGCATGTGACGATTCGAGAGCGGGAATAATGCCTTCAGTCTGCGAGAGCGTTTTGAAAGCGTATAAAGCTTCGTCATCAGAGACCGAAACATACTCAACGCGGTGGATGTCGTGCAGATAAGCGTGTTCAGGACCTATTGACGCGTAATCCAAACCCGCGGAAACCGAATGAGTTGCGGCGATCTGTCCATCGTCGTTCTGAAGCAGATAACTTTTTGTACCTTGCAGCACGCCGATTTTGCCGTCGTGCATAAATCTGGCGGCGTGCTCGCCAAGATCGCTGCCTCGCCCTCCCGCTTCGACTCCGATCATTTTTACCTGTTCATCGTTCAAAAACTCGTGAAAGAGGCCAATCGAATTTGACCCGCCCCCGACGCAGGCAATTAGAGAATCGGGAAGCCGTCCTTCTTTTTCCAATATCTGCTGCCTCGCTTCTTTGCCGATAATGCTCTGAAAATCGCGGACCATCAGCGGATACGGATGCGGGCCGAGCGCCGAGCCTAGCAAATAATATGTGGTACCGACGTTCGTCACCCAATCGCGTAAAGCTTCGTTTATTGCATCCTTCAATGTTCGTGAGCCGGAATCGACACCGCGGACCTCGGCACCAAGAAGTTGCATGCGGAACACATTAACTTCCTGCCGACGCATATCTTCGGTGCCCATGTACACGACACATTCCAGACCGAAAAGAGCGCAAACCGTCGCTGTTGCAACGCCGTGCTGACCCGCTCCGGTTTCGGCAATTATCCGCTTTTTACCCATTTGGCGGGCGAGAAGGATCTGACCGATGCAATTATTTATCTTGTGTGCTCCCGTATGGTTCAGGTCTTCCCGTTTTAGATATATCCTTGCACCGCCAAGATTCTCGCTTAGCCGCTCCGCATGAAACAGCGGTGATGGTCGCCCGACAAAATCCTTTAATAGAGTTTGAAATTCCCTCTGAAATCCAAAATCGTCGCGAACGGAAAAATAAGCTTCGGTCAATTCATCAAGCGGCGAAACAAGCGTCTCGGGAACAAACCGCCCGCCGAATTCGCCCCAATAGCCCTTTTCGTTTGGATCAAAACTAGTCATTTTGTTTTGCTTCGGTTATAAAACGCTTCAATAATTCACGGTTTTTCTTGCCCGGAAATGACTCTAGCGAACTGCATACGTCGACCGCAAACGGAGCAACATCCTTAACCGCATGTCTAACATTATCGGGCGAGAGGCCACCCGCGAGATACATCTTTGGAAAGATCTCGCCGACTTTTTTTGCGATGTCCCAGTTAAATGTTTCGCCTGTTCCGCCGTACATAGTCGGCGAGTAAGCGTCCAGCAATATTGCATCGACCTCGAAATTGAGAACTTCGTTGGGTTCAAAAGTGTCTGATACTCTAAACGCCTTGATAACCGGCACGTCAAGATTTTTTTGAAGCTCCTTCACAAACTCGGACGTCTCCGCGCCATGCAGCTGGATCGCCCGGAGTCCTGCGGTTCGTACCGCTGCCTCGATTTTACCAATTTCAGCGTCGACAAAAACCCCAACTGCTAGAATATTTGCAGGCAATTGTTCAACTATTACACGAACATATTCAGACGCGATGTACCTCGGGCTTCGCTCATAAAAGTTGAATCCAAGGGCATCGGCACCATGCTGCACACCAAGCAGGGCGTCTTCAAGATTTGTAATACCGCAGATTTTAACCTTTGTCATAAAAGAGACTTGTTCACACTCAGACACGGATAGACACCGGATAAATTGCAAAAAAATCTGTGTTTTATCCGCGTTCATCCGCGGTTAAATCTCTTACTGATTTTCCCGGATCACCGCTTAGCATAAGTATTTCGCCAACTAAAAATCCTGAATACCCGAGATTCGCTAATTCAATTAGGTCTTCCCGACTTTTCAGGCCGCTTTCAGCAATCATTACGGTACCAAATTGGGTGTGCCGAATCAGTTTTCGCGACAGCTCAAGCGATACATCAAATGTTTTTAGATCACGGTTGTTCACACCGATCAATTTAGCGCCCATTTTATTTACTCGGTCAAGTTCTTCAAGCGTGTGAACTTCCACCAATGCATCAAGTCCCAACGTTGCCTCAGCCAGATGATGAAGCTTTTTAAGCGACTCGTCATCAAGCATCGCGGCGATCAGAAGGATCGCGTCGGCTCCGGCTTCGGCGGCCTCGTAGATCTGGTAGGCGTCGAAGATAAAGTCTTTTCTGAGGATCGGCAGATCGACCACATTGCGAACAGCCCTGAGATCATCGAGCGAACCCTTAAAATAGTCCTCCTCGGTCAAAACAGATATCGCCGCCGCTCCGCCTATCGCGTATGCGGCAGCTATCGAGGGCGGATCGACAGCATCATTTATGACTCCTTTTGAAGGAGATGCCCGCTTAAATTCCGCGATAATTTTCAATCCGTCGCGAATTTCAAGAGCTGAACGCAAACGATTATTTTCGATCGAAACGCGTTTTTCTGATGCCGTTTCCATGATGCGTTCCATGCTTACCGTTTTTTTTGCGGCCTCGACACTCATCTTCTTTGCGGCAAATATTTTATCCAGGATTGTTTCGCTCATTTATTCGTCAAGGCAGCCAGTTGCCGCAACTTATCTGCCGCTGCTCCGCTCGTTATCGATTCTTTCGCTCCTTTAAATGCCGCTGATGTATCAGAATCCCACGAAGCGAGATGTATCGCAGCTGCCGCGTTGATGAGCACCAAATTGACGGCATCAGAGTTTTGCGACTGTCCGCTCAAAACTTCCCGGATCAGTGCGGCACTTTCGTCTGGGGTCGAAACGCGGACATCCGTCATATCAGACGACTCAAGTCCAAAATCGCTCGGCGAAATTTCAACAACACTCACCGATTCTCCATCAATCTCGGCAACTTTAGTCATGCCATTCAACGTTATTTCGTCCAGGCCATCATTGCCGTGAACGACCCATGATTTTTTCGTTCCAAGCCTAGCAAGCACGTTCGCCGTTTTCTCTACCAGATCATCCTTCCAGACACCGATCACCTGATGCGGCGCGTTCGCCGGATTGCACAGTGGACCAAGATTGTTAAAGATCGTCGGGAAACCTAGGCCACGGCGGACTTTGCCGAGAATCGGTGACAACGAATGAAAATTCGGTGCAAACATAAAGCAGATGCCGATCTCGTCAAGGCATTGCTCGGCTTTTGCGGCATCTACGGATGGATTAACTCCCAACGCGGTCAACACGTCGGCACTCCCTGAATTGCTCGTCGCTGCCCGGTTGCCGTGTTTTGCGACCGGAACGCCTGCACCGGCGGCGACAAAAGCTGCGGCGGTCGAAACGTTGAATGTCTTTGCCCTGCTTCCGCCGGTCCCGACGGCATCAACGAACGTCTCGTGCTTAGTATTAACCACTATGCAGCGTTTCCGCATTATCGACGCGAGTGTGAAAAGCTCATTCTCGGTTGTGCCTTTTTGCTCCCACGCCGTCAGGACATCCGCTAAAAGCTGCTCGTTTGTCTCAGCTATCAATGCATCGAAAAAAGGCTCGACTTCACTGTCAATAAGCTCCTTGCCGTCTCGGAAAGAACCGAGAATATCGCGCAAAACTTCCATATCTACACGACCTTGCCCTCGGCGATCTCTATCGCTTTCATCAGCGCGCGGGCTTTATTCACTGTTTCCTCAAATTCCAACTCCGGCACCGAATCGGCAACGATGCCCGCTCCGGCCTGCACCTTTGCTTCGCCGTTTTCAAGAACCATCGTTCTGATCGCGATACACGTATCTAAATTTCCGGCGTAATCGATGTATCCCACCGCTCCGGCATAGACGCCGCGTGGCGTCGGTTCAAGCTTTTGGATAATCTCGATCGCCCGCACTTTCGGAGCACCCGAAACAGTACCGGCCGGGAAGCAGGCAGCAAAGGCATCAAACCGGTCGAATCCATCGCGAAGCTCGGCCGAGAGATAACTTACTAAATGCTGAACGTGCGAATATTTCTCGACGCTCATCAGCCCCGATACCTCGACACTGCCGTATTCAGCAACGCGTCCGAGATCATTTCTGCCCAGATCGACGAGCATCTGGTGTTCCGCCACTTCCTTCATATCGGCCCGCATTTCTTCCGCCAACCTCGCATCTTCTTCATCCGTCTTCCCGCGAGGTCGCGTGCCTGCGATGGGCCTATATTCAAGCTGCTTTCCGCGGCTGCGAACAAGCATCTCGGGCGAGGCACCAATGACGGAGCGGCCACCGATCTGAAGCAGGAACATATACGGCGATGGGTTCAGCGACCTCATCGCCCGATAGATCGACACCGCCGATGCTCCGGTCGGTTTTGTAAAGCATTGCGAAATAACGACCTGATAGCATTCACCTGCCGCGATCAACTCCTTGATCTCGCGAACCGCATTTTCAAACTCCAACCTCGGCCAGTTTGATTGAATATCGCCGCTCCTGATACTTGTATTCGAGCCGGGGATCGATATGGATTGATTTTCGAGAATATTCTTAATAGCGGCGTTTGACGATATTGCGTTTTCAAAAAGCGTTCGAAGTCCGTTACTGCTACTTTCGCTTTCATCCGTAAATACCAGGCTGATGATCTTAATCGATTGCTTTGCGTGGTCGAACGCTACTATCGACCTAAAAAACATAAAGGTCGATTCTGGGAGGCTGTTTTCAGCGACGTCCCTCTTTAGCGAAGGTTCAAACCACCCCGAGCACGAAAAGCCGAAATATCCGATCGCTCCCCCGACAAACGAGGGCATTTCGCTATCCTGCAAAACTGTGTATTTTTGAAAATGCTCGCGCAAGTAAGCCCACATCGAGATTTCGATATCGGTTTCACCGTCGATGAGGACCGAATGTTCATCTCCGCTCACAACCGTCCGCGGATCGACACCGATGAATGAGTACCGTGCAAGACTCTCGCCGCCTTCGACTGATTCAAGCAGATAGGAGTTTGATGAGCCTTCCGCCAATTTGAGATAAACGCTCAGCGGCGTCAGCAGATCAGCCGGCAGTGTGTCGATCACCGGTACTACATTGGCCAGTTCAGCTTTGCTCAAAAATTCGTCGAAAGTAATCATCACGCTATTAAAAATAAAAATGCCGCCCTTAAAATCAGGCGGCAACCTCATAAATTTAGAAATCTCGATAAAGCCT